>CAXBNO010000510.1:0-2896 GCA_963976775.1 uncultured Kordiimonadales bacterium | reverse complement strand
CCAGTCTCCGACGCTGGCGCAGCACCAGAGGTACCCGGGTCGAGCCCGGGCACGGCGTGAGTTGGGGTGGCGATGCCGGAAATACTCGCCACCTCCACATCACCACGGCGCTCGCGGACTTGATCCGCGAGCCCAGTCGGGACCGCAACCTCAGCCCGTACCGCCAACCGTCAGGCCATCGATGCGCAGTGTCGGCTGTCCGACGCCGACGGGCACGCCCTGCCCGGCCTTGCCGCAGGTGCCGATGCCTGGGTCGAGGGCCATGTCGTTGCCGATCATGGCGACCTTCTTCAGCACTTCCTCGCCGGAACCGATCAGGGTGGCGCCCTTCACAGGGGCGCCGATCCTGCCGTTCTCGATCCGGTAGGCCTCCGTGCAGGTGAAGACGAACTTGCCGGAGGTGATGTCCACCTGGCCACCGCCGAAGCTGGTGGCATAGATGCCGTTCTGCACGCTCTCCAGAATCTCCGCCGGGTCACGATCACCATTCTCCATGACCGTGTTGGTCATGCGCGGCATAGGCATGTGGGCAAAGCTCTCGCGGCGGCCATTGCCCGTCGCGGCGACGCCCATCAGGCGGGCGTTGAGCCGGTCCTGCATGTAGCCGCGCAGGATGCCATCCTCGATCAGCACCGTGCGGCTGCTCGGTGTGCCCTCGTCATCGACGGTCAGCGAACCACGCCGGTCGGGAATCGTGCCGTCATCGACGACGGTGACACCAGGGGCCGCCACGCGCTGTCCCATCAGGCCGGAGAAGACCGAGCTCTTCTTGCGGTTGAAGTCCCCTTCCAGCCCGTGACCGATAGCTTCGTGCAGCAGGATGCCGGGCCAGCCCGGACCCAGCACCACGGTCTGTTCGCCCGCAGGTGCGGCCACGCTTTCCAGATTGACCAGCGCCTGGCGCAGGGCCTCGTCCACCTCCCCCTGCCAGCGGGTCGGATCGATGTAGGCGGCATAGCCAGTGCGACCACCGGTTCCGGCGCTGCCGGTCTCCTGGCGGTCGCCTTCGCCGACCATGACCGAGACATTCAGCCGGACCAGTGGACGGATATCGCCCACCTCCGCGCCATCGGGACGGATGATGCGGACAGCCTTCCATGATCCGGCCAGCGAACAGGTCACCTGCCGCACCCGCGAATCCAGATCGCGGGCATAGGCGTCGATGTCCTGCAGCAGCTTCACCTTGGTCTCGAAGTCGAATTCGTTCAGCGGATTGTCGTCGGCGTAAAGGCTGCGGTTGGTGCGCGCCGGGCCATCGGCCAGCGTGCCCTGATGGCCACGACGTACCGCGCTGACAGTATCCCCTGCCCGCGCGATGGCGTCATGCGACAGTTCGGAGGAATGGGCATAACCCTGCGCCTCATCCGCCACGGCCCGCAGACCGAACCCCTGCGCGGTATCAAAGCTGGCGTTGCGCAACCGGCCATCGTCGAAGGCCAGCATTTCCGACTGGCTGTACTCCAGATACAGCTCGCCGTCGTCACAACCCTCCAGCGCCTCGCCCACCTGACGGCGGGCGCGGTCGGGGTCCAGTCCCGCACGGGTGAAGAACAGCTCGGATGTGGTCGCGAGATCGGACATGGGGTACTCCGCCTGGAAAATCTCCCCTGAACATAAGCCGCCGTGCGGGAATGTCATCAGGCGGAAAGGGAGAGTTGCACTCTCCCCATGGCACCATCAGTCGAACGTGCGCGCATCCTCCACGACGATGCCATCGTTCGGCAGGCTGCCCGGAGCCACGATCTCGACCTCGCCGCGCAGCTTGGTGACGGTCGTGACCGACTGCTTCACGGCATCCAGCAGCGCGGCATCGCCCTTCGCCGCCTCCACCTTCAGGGTCATCTGATCGCGGTTGTCCGGGTTGGTGATGACGAAGCGCGCCTTGGCGACTTCCGGATGGCGTCCGACGATCTCGCCGACCAGCTTGGCGTGGACGAACATGCCCCGCACCTTGCAGGACTGGTCGGCGCGGCCCATCCAGCCCTTGATGCGGGTCGCGGTGCGACCGCAGGGGCTGGTGCCGGGCAGGATCGCTGTCATGTCGCCGGTGCCATAGCGGATCAGCGGATAGATCGGGTTGAAGGTGGTGACGACGATCTCGCCGACCTCGCCTTCCGCAACGGGCTCCCCGGTACCGGGGCGGCAGATCTCCAGGATCAGCCCCTCGTCCAGCAGCATCCCCTCGACGGGCAGCGACTCATAGGCGATCAGGCCCACATCGGCGGTGCCATAGCCCTGGGTGGTCTGGATGCCCCGGTCCTCGAACCATTGCCTGAGCGACGGCGGCAGCGGCTCCGCGCCCACCGACGCCTTGCGGTAGGAGGAACTGTCGCGGCCCATCTCGTCGGCCTTCTCCAGCAGGATACGCAGGAACGACGGTGTGCCGGCATAGGCCGTGGGCTTCAGCCGTTCGACGGCATCCACCTGCATCTCCGTATTGCCGACACCGCCCGGAAAGACGGCGCAGCCGATTGCCCGGCAGCCGGTCTCCACCAGCATGCCTGCAGGGGTCAGATGATACGACAGGGTGTTGTGGACAATATCGCCCCGGCGGAAACCGGCGGCATAGAGCGCGCGGGCATAGCGCCAGTGGTCACGCTGCGCCCCGTCGGGTTCGAAGATCGGCCCCGGCGACATGTAGACATGCGCCATATCGCCGACCGGCACCGCATTCAGCCCGCCGAAGGGTGGCTCCGCGTTCTGGGCATCCTGCACGTCCGGCTTGCGGATCACCGGAAGCTGGCGCAGGGCCTCCCGCGTGTTGATCGCCATCGGATCGATGTCGGCATAGAGCTTGCCGAAGAAACTGCTGTTGGTCTTCGCCAGCGCCACCTGCCCCGGCAATGCAGCCATCAACTCGCTCTCCCGCTGCTCCGGATCGCGGATTTCCAGTTCG
>CAXBNO010000509.1:0-2897 GCA_963976775.1 uncultured Kordiimonadales bacterium | reverse complement strand
CCACATCGGAATGGCCCGAAAGCATGATGCCCGGCACATCCTTCGGACCGATGGTGGCCCAGAGGTTGGCCTTCTCCCCGCTCTCGTCGTGCAGCAACTGGCATTCGACGCCGCGCTGCGCCAGAAAATCGACGACCCAGTCGATCAGTTCCAGGTTGGAATAGCGGCTGGTGGTATCGAACGCGATCAGCCGGTTCAGGATCTCGATGGTGCTCGGGCGTGGTGTTTTCATGGTTCACGCATGTACCATCCCCGGCGATGGGCAGCAATCAGCCGCGCGTGCGGGGGAGAGCGAGAACATGTGCGGACGCTACAGCCTGACCTCACCGCTGGAGGCATTGCGCCAGACCTTCGCCATCCAGGGACTGCCCAACCTGCCCGCGCGCTACAACATCGCCCCGACGCAGACCGCACCCGTGATCCGCCGCCACCCGGACGGACGTCTGCTGCTGCACGAGATCCAGTGGGGGCTCATCCCCTCCTGGGCAAAGGACGGCAGCGGCGGCGCGAAGCTGATCAATGCCCGCGCCGAGACGGTGGCGGAGAAACCATCCTTCCGCGCCGCCTTCGCCCGGCGCCGCTGTCTGGTCCCGGCGGACGGGTTCTACGAATGGAAGAAGCCGGAGCCGAAGGTCCGGGAACCCTGGCGCATCACCATGCTGGACCAGCAGGTCTTTGCCTTCGCCGGTCTGTGGGAGCGCTGGCAGGACAGGGACGGCACGAAGATCGACAGCTACACCATCATCACGACGGAGGCAGCACCCGCCATCGCCGGGATTCACCACCGCATGCCGGTGATGCTGAACCCGGCGGACCATGCGCGGTGGCTCGACCCGGATGCGGCTGCCGACGATCTGCAGGCCCTGCTGAAGCCCAACCCGAACGTGCGCGGCTATCGTGTTTCATCGCGCGTCGGCAAGGTGCAGAATGACGATCCCGGTCTGATTGCGGAGATTGATGCAGACGCGGATTGACTTGTCGCCCCCAGTTTCATTTGTACCGGTCCAGCCATGGCCCTTCCGAAAAGCTTCCTCGACGAGATCCGCAACCGCATCAGCATGGTGGAGCTGGTGGGGCGGCGCGTGTCGTTGAAGAAGCGCGGGCGGGACCACTGGGGCTGCTGCCCGTTCCACAACGAGAAGAGTGCCTCCTTCAAGGTGTCGGAGGATCGCGACGACTACCATTGCTTCGGCTGCGGCGCGCATGGGTCGGCCTTTGACTTCGTGATGCATACGGAGGGGCTGAGCTTCCCGGAGGCGGCCGAACGGCTGGCCGAGACCGCCGGTCTGGAGGTCCCGAAGATCGCACCGGAACAGCGGGAGAAGGCCGATCATCTCTCCCGCCTGGCAGATGCCAACGAGGCGGCGGCGAAATGGTTCCAGGCCCAGTTGCGGGGCAGCGGTGGCAGAGAGGCCCAGGATTATCTGCGCCAGCGCGGCCTCGGCGATGCCGCGATCGAGGAGTTCCGGCTGGGATATGCCCCCGATCGCAACGACGGGCTGAAGGTGGCCTTGCTGGATCGCGGGTTCACGGAGCGCGAACTGGTGGAGGCCGGGCTTCTGGGCATGCCCGATGATGGCCGTGGCAGCTATGACCGGTTCCGCCACCGCCTGATGTTCCCCATTGGCGACCGCCGCAACCGGGTGATCGCCTTCGGTGGCCGCGCCCTGGGCGATGCACGGGCGAAATATCTCAACAGCCCCGAGTCGCCGCTCTTCGACAAGGGCCGCAGCCTCTACAACCATGCCATGGCGCGGGAGGAAGCCCGGTCCACCGGCACGGTCGTCGTCGTGGAGGGCTACATGGATGTGATCGCGCTGGCGGAAGCCGGCTTTCGCAATACCGTGGCACCGCTCGGCACCGCCGTGACGGAAGACCAGATCGGCCTGCTCTGGCAGATGACGTCGGAGCCGATCATGTGCCTGGACGGCGACGCCGCCGGCCTGCGCGCCGCACGCCGTGCCGCGGAACGCGCCCTGCCCCTGCTGAAACCCGGCAAGTCGCTGCGCTTTGCCCTGCTGGCGGAGGGCATGGACCCCGACGACATGGTACGCAGCAGCGGTCGCGAAGCCTTTGCCGCGCTGCTGGCCCGGACAACGCCCATGACCGCGATGCTCTGGCAGTCCCTGCTGGAGGAGCGGGAGATCAACACGCCGGAGCGGCGCGCCGCGCTGGAGAAGGACATCGACAGCCTGATCTTCTCGATCGCCGACGAGACCGTGCAACGCCACTATCGCGACGATCTGAAGAACCGCATGCGGGATGCGCTGCGCCCGCCCGTGCGCGCGCCATACCAGAGAGGTCAGGGCAAACCGCCGCCCTGGGCCTGGGCGAAGGGCCGCGTCGCGGCGGAGGATGTGACCCGCCTCAAGGCCAGCATCGGCACCTCCCCGCTCCGCACGCGGGAGGAGGCAATCGTCGCCGCCCTGCTGAAATGGCCGGACCTGTGCAACGATTTCGAAAGCGAACTCGACGACCTGCAGCTTCAGAATTCCGATCTGGACACATTCCTGATGCAGATCAGGGACGCGGTTTACAGGGAGCCGGGACTTGACACAGAAGCTCTGTCGCGCCACCTAAGCCGGTCAGGACTCGAACGGCTTGTGACCCGGATGAGTGCGCCAAGTGCGGCGCGTCTGGACTGGGCAGCGAAGCGAAATCCTCCAGCGGAGGCGATCCGGCAGCTATTCGACGCCACATTGCGTCGATACCGCGTAGAGGTGTTGCAGACGGACTATGAAGAGGCCGCGGCCCTGGCCCGGCGGGAAGTAACGGCAGAAGCTATCGAACGGATGGCGGCGCTGAGGCGCGCGCTTGATCGTGCGAAGGCAGAGGAACCGACGTCGGTCGGGGTCGCAGGGGGTGGCGAACCGGCGTGACGGCTTTCTCTGTCGGCA
>CAXBNO010000508.1:0-2902 GCA_963976775.1 uncultured Kordiimonadales bacterium | reverse complement strand
CCAGCTCTCATGCGCGCCGAGCGTTGACTGGCAGATCAGCCGCGACACGCCGTGTGCCTGCATTCCCCGGATGACGTTCATCGTGCCGGTCGAACGAACGACGCTCTTGCGCGACGTACCGGCACCCAGCGTCACGACCACCGCGTCATGACCGGAAATGGCTTCTGCCACGGCCGCTTCGTCCGCGGCATCCCCGGCCACCCGTCGCAGGGCCGGGTCATTGATTTCCAGTCTCTCGGGATGGCGCGCGAAGGCGGCTACCTGATGCCCGTCGGCAAGCATGCGGCGCACGGCAAGTGCGCCAACGGTTCCGGTCGCGCCAAAGATGATGACTTTCATTTCGCTCTCCTGTTTCGCTGTTCACGTCGCTTGACATAGTGTCAAGTTGACACCGTGTCAAGCGACGTCATAGTGGCTGCATGAAAAACGAGAAACCCTCGACACGGGACAGGATCCTGAACACCACCCTCGACCTGCTTCAGTCAGGCGGAGGTGGCGCCGTGCGCATGTCGGATATCGCTTCGAAGGTCGGGATCAGCCGCCAAGCGCTGTATCTGCACTTTCCCAACCGCGCGGACCTGCTGGTCGCTGCCAGCCGTCATGTGGATGCGGAGAACGAGATCGACAGGCGGCTGGTGCCGAGCCGAACGGCAACGACAGGCCGGGAACGGCTGGACGCCTGGATCGAAGCCTTCGGCAACTACATCCCTGTCATTCACGGCGTAGCCTCTGCCCTGCTGGCCATGAAGGATACCGACAAGGCTGCAATGACCGCCTGGAATGACCGGATGCTGGCGGTGCGGGAGGGTTGTGCCGCAGCGGTCGATGCGCTTGCGAACGACGATGAACTGACCGCCAGCATGACGCGGGATGAAGCGACCGACTGGTTGTGGACGCTGCTGGCTGTGCGGAACTGGGAGCAGCTTTGCCGTGAGTGCGGCTGGTCTCAGGACAGGTACGTCGAAGTCATGCAACAGACAGCTGCCCGAACATTGACCGACGGTTAGAGCACCCAGACGCAGAAGGCCCGACCGTTTGACCGGCCGGGCCTTCCATCATTCCGGTGCTGAAGCCGGATCAGGCGAGATCGAAGCGATCCGCGTTCATCACCTTGTTCCAGGCGGCCACGAAGTCGCTCACGAAGCGTTCCTTCGCGTCGTCGGACGCATAGACCTCCGACAGGGCGCGCAGTTGCGAGTTGGAGCCGAAGACGAGATCGGCGCGGGTACCGGTCCACTTCACGGCACCGGAACCGAGGTCACGGCCTTCGAAGATGCCCTCGCCTTCGGAGGTTTCCGTCCACGCCGTGCCCATGTCGAGCAGGTTGACGAAGAAGTCGTTGGTCAGCGTGCCGGGCCGGTCGGTCAGCACACCATGCGATGACTGGCCGACGTTCGCGCCCAGCACCCGCAGGCCACCGACCAGCACCGTCATTTCCGGTGCGCTCAGGGTCAGCAACTGCGCCCGGTCGATCAGCATCTCCTCCTCGGAGACCGTGAACTTCCGCTCCAGATAGTTGCGGAAGCCATCGGCGCGCGGCTCCAGAACGCTGAATGAGTCGACATCGGTCTGCTCCGCCGACGCATCGGTGCGACCCGGTGTGAACGGCACCTGCACGTCATGTCCGGCGTCCTTCGCTGCCTTCTCGATAGCCGCACAGCCACCCAGCACGATCAGATCGGCCAGGGAAACCTGCTTGCCGCCGGTCTGGGCCGCGTTGAACGACTGCTGCAGCCGCTCGATCACCGCCAGCACCTTCGCCAGTTGCTCCGGCTGGTTGACCGCCCAGTCCTTCTGCGGTGCCAGGCGGATACGTGCACCATTGGCACCGCCGCGCATGTCGGAACCGCGGAACGTCGCGGCCGAGGCCCAGGCCGTGGAGACAAGCTCCGAGACCGACAGGCCGGACGCCAGCAACTGGGCCTTCAGGTCGGCAATATCTGTGGCATCGACCAGCGGATGCGTGGCCTCAGGCACCGGGTCCTGCCAGATCAGTTCCTCTGCCGGGACATCCGAACCAAGGTAGCGCGAGCGCGGACCCATGTCGCGATGGGTCAGCTTGTACCAGGCACGGGCGAAGGCATCGGCAAAGGCCTCCGGATCCTTGTGGAAGCGGCGCGAGATCTTCTCGTAGGCCGGGTCCATGCGCATCGCCATGTCGGCGGTGGACATCATCGTCGGCACCCGCTTCGACGGGTCATCTGCGGCGGGGGCCATGTCCTTCCCCGCCACATCCTTCGGCTGCCATTGCCAGGCACCGGCGGGGCTCTTCACCAGTTCCCATTCGTAGCCGAACAGCATGTCGAAATAACCCATGTCCCACTGTGTCGGATTGGGTGTCCAGGCCCCTTCCAGTCCACTGGTGATGGCATCGCCACCCTTGCCGGAGCCGAAGCTGTTCTTCCAGCCCAGGCCCATCTGCTCGATGGCCGCCCCTTCCGGTTCGGCACCGACGTTCTCGTCGGGACCGGCACCATGGCACTTGCCGAAGGTGTGGCCGCCGGCGGTCAGGGCAACCGTTTCCTCGTCGTCCATCGCCATGCGGGCGAAGGTTTCCCGGATATCAACACCAGAGGCCACCGGATCAGGCTCGCCGTTCGGCCCCTCCGGATTGACGTAGATCAGGCCCATCTGGACCGCCGCCAGCGGCTCCTCCAGATCGCGTTCACCGCTGTAACGCTTGTCGCCCAGCCACTCGGCCTCGTTGCCCCAGTAGATATCCTCCTCGGGCTCCCAGACGTCCACGCGGCCACCGCCGAAACCGAAGGTCCTGAAGCCCATGGATTCCAGCGCGCAATTGCCCGCCAGTATCATCAGGTCGGCCCAGGAGATGCTGTTGCCGTACTTCTGCTTGATCGGCCAGAGCAGGCGGCGCGCCTTGTCCAGATTGCCATGGTGCCGG
>CAXBNO010000507.1:0-2902 GCA_963976775.1 uncultured Kordiimonadales bacterium | reverse complement strand
TCTTGCGCATGGACCCCATGATAACCCCCAAACCGGGTTATCTGGGACAGCCCCGAAAAGAAATAGCGATAGCTTCCAGAGCTTTATTTCGGGTGGTGAAAGACAATCTCGACGCCAGACAGTACATCCTTCCAGATTGATCGGGCAGCGCTGACACCTGTCTATTGCGAGTTCCGTGACCGTGACAGGGAACGCCGGTTTCTGCAGACCCGTCGCACGACGGGGCAGCGGAAATTGCGCCTTGTTGCGCTGATTGTCCTGTGCGCAGTCGGACCACTTGAAGTCATTGACTATTTCAAACTGGGTCTTTCCACCGACCTGCTCATGATTACCATGACCAGGTCGATCGTGGTTGTGACGGCTGCCCTCGTCCTGTTCATGAGTTTTCGGGACGTCAGGTTTCGCAGCATCATCGCGGCGGTTTTTCTGCTTGGTTGCGCCATTCTCGGCCAGGTGGTGATGAATTCCATCATCTATGACCAGAATCAGGAAGGTATCCTGTTGCAGCAGATACTGGTCAGTGTCTTCGGACTGATCTTCTATCCATTGTCGCTGAACATCCTGGTACCTGTGATCTTCGGGTTCAACTTTGTATTCCTGACAAACACATGGTTCCAGCAGGAACTGGCCAATCCGGAGTTCCTGCGAATGACTGTCTGGGGCGGCGTGGCTCTGATGCTTGGGCTGTTCACGGCCCGACAGGTCAATCGTGCGGAGCGACTCAACTACCTCGAACTGCAAAGGCGCGACATTGCGGAAGCCCAGTTGCTTGCGGCGCGTCAGCAGGCCGAGGACGCGAACCGCGCGAAGTCCGAATTTCTTGCCAACATGAGCCATGAGCTCCGCACACCGCTGAACGCCGTGATCGGGTTCTCCGAGATGATGAGCCATCAGATCTTCGGTCCTCTCGGGAACGACAGATATGCCGAGTACGTCGATGATATCGGGACCAGTGGCAGGCACCTGCTGTCACTGATCGACCAGGTCCTGGATTTCACCAAGATCGAAGCCAGCACGCAGGAACTGCAGTTTCAGTCTGTTGATCTCGGCGAATTGACCGACGAAACCGTTCGGATGCTGGTGCCACAGGCGCTGGAGGCCGGGCTCCTGATCCTGGTCCACCTGGCCGACCAGGCTGTCATTGTCCGCGCTGACCCAAGGGCGATGCGGCAGATCCTGCTGAACCTGGCTTCGAACTCTATCAAGTTCACCGATCCTGGCGGCCAGATCGACATCCACGTCGGTCGGACATCGGCCGGAATGGGGTTCGTTCGGATTGACGATACCGGTGTCGGCATACCGGTTTCGGAACAGGAACGGATCCTGCGACCCTTCGAGCAGATCGCGGAGAGTGATACGCGCTCGCGACCCGGTTGGGGCCTGGGCCTGTCCATCGTCTCTGTCCTGGTACGGCTCCATGATGCCCGGATGAGCATTGTGAGTGCACCGGGGCAGGGGACCAGCATAACCATCACGTTTCAGGAAGTGCGTGACTGATTCCCCAATGTCGGAACCTGTTGCAGTCTTTATTGCGAACGATTATCATTTGCATATCGTTTGAACAGACAGGGGACCGTCATGGGTACCATCGTGGCCCTGCAGCCACCCAACGCACGCCTCGACATTCGGGACCTGGGGGAGGCGGATCGCCTGTTTCTCTGGATGGTCCGGACCTGGGTACAGGGATTGAACCAGAGTATCGAGGTCGAGCACGAGATCGAGGCCGGCCTGCTTGCGCATCGCATACCGGAGGCAATGACGGCCTTCGACGGCTTCATGATGTCGATCGCGACATGTGCCCGGCGCAATATCGATATCCAGCGGCGACGGGCGGTCGTGATCAGTACCGACGAGATCATCCTGCTTCGCGCCTTCGGCGCCGTGGGTGCAGGAATGCGTACCCTTTCCGCAAGCGTGCTGTCCCTGCTGGTTGACGGCACTGGACGACGCATCGCGACCGACAACCTGGAACGGCTGGCGGATCATTTCGCCGATGCCGCACTGGTTCCGGCGCTTTTCATCAAGCCGGACCGACCGGCTGCGGGGACAGTCGACTGGCATGCAGACACAATCAAAGGACGGCTCACGGTCGGGAGTGTCCCCGATGTGCTGTAGTCACGTTCTGCTTCTGACCTGCCCGTTTGGCTGGCTGATGGACAGGCTGCTCGGCTGATCCGGCGGGGCTGTCAGGCCTCCGCGTCAATGAACAGTCGGTGCCAGTGTTCCAGGGCCATCAGGGCGCGGACTTCGCGGGTATTGTTGCGACTGCCCTGGATATGGCTCTCCAGCAACAGGCGGACCGTATCGGGCTGGAACAGTCCGCGATCATTGAACTGGTCCGACAACAGCATCTCGCGTGCATGACCTGCCAGATCCTGTTTCAGCCACTCGCCCACCGGCACCGTGAACATCTGTTTCGAGCGGTCGGTCAATGCGCTGCCGAGCAGCGGACGAACGGTGTGTTTCAGGATATGCTTGGTGCGGCCCTGGCTCAGTTTCAGTTCGGCCTGCATGCGGAAGGCGAGTTCCACGATCCGATAGTCGAGGAACGGTGTTCGCGCCTCGAGTGAAACGGCCATGCCCATCCGGTCCGGTTTCACCAGATTGTTGCCGGGAAGCAGCAGCAGGGCATCCAGATAGAGCGCACGCGTCAGATGGTCGAACTGCGGCACGTCCGCCAGATGACCCGCAATCAGATCGTGCGTCGAAAGCCCGGCAAGGGCCTTCGCGGCGCCGCGGGTATACAGGTCGGCATCCAGCGTGGTTTCCGGGAAAAGCGTCAGCGCGCTGTCGGTATAGGTCCGTGCAAAGCTGGCATCGTCACCGAAGGTGGCATCGGGGCCAAAGAAGTTCAGATACTTGTCATAACCCGCGAACAGCTCGTCACTGCCGTCTCCGGTCA
>CAXBNO010000506.1:0-2916 GCA_963976775.1 uncultured Kordiimonadales bacterium | reverse complement strand
GCCGACCAGCAGGCGCGAGGCCTCTTCCTTCGCGCTGCTGCCGGGGGTGCGCAGGGGCGCTTCCTGGCGCGGGCGGGGAATGTCGGGCCGGGGGCGGCGCGCGATCAGGTCTTCCGTCGGCATCGGCGTGCTGGTCCGGGGGGCAGGGCGCTGGCTCTCGCTGTCGGCATTGCCGCTGCTGTCGCCATTCTGTCCGTTCGGTTTGCGGGTGAACATGGTCGGTCTCCGCCTTCCTCGCTGGTCTGATCCCTCAATTGAGGTTATCCATAGTCCTGTTCGATCACGGCGACAATTGGGCGAAGCGCAGGTTTTTTGCCGGTCACCGCTTTGACATCCGGCGGTCACGGCCAGCAGCACCGTTTCGCCGCAGCCTGGGGAGGCAGAAATGACTGACGCTTACATCATCGGCTCCTTTTCCACCCGTTTCCAGAAATGGCCCGACAAGTCGTTCAAGGACCTGACGCGGGAGGCCTATCTGGGCGCGCTCGCCGACGCGGGGATGGAGAACGGCGACGACATCGAGTTCGGCTGGTTCGGCAATTGCGGCATGTGGCTGCACAACGACCAGGGCTCCATCCGCGGCCAGGTCTGCTTCACGCCGCTGGTGAACGAGGGGCTGTTCCCCGCCCGGGTGCCGATGGTGAATGTGGAGGGAGCCTGCGCCACCGCGTCGATGGCGCTGCACGGGGCGTGGAAGGACATCCTGTCCGGCCAGACCGACGTCAGCCTGGCCATCGGTGTGGAGAAGATCTGGATCCCCGACGAGCCGGAGAAGATCCAGCGCAGCTTCTTCGCCGGGATCGACAATTTCGATCCGGAGGAATGGCAGGAATACTACCGCAACGCGGGTGAGGAGGCGGGCAAGCCCTTCGAGACCGGGCCGGACCGCACCGTCTTCATGGACACCTACGCCATGCAGGCCTGCTATCACATGAAAAAGCACGGCACGACGCAGCGCCAGATCGCAGCCGGGGCCGCCAAGAACCACAACTACGGTGCCCTGAACCCCAACGCCCAGTACCAGTTCCCCATGACCGTCGATCAGGTGGTGGAGGACCGGCCGGTCAGCTTCCCGCTCACCCGCGCCATGTGCTCCCCCATCGGGGACGGCGCGGCGGCGGCGGTCGTGGTGTCGGAGGATTACTACAAGGGCCTGCCGCAGGCGGTGAAGGACCGGGCGGTGAAGATCCGCGCCAACGCGCTGTCGGGCGGCAAGTACAAGCGGCTGGACGAGCCGTCGCTGTCGATGACCGCGGCGCAGAAGGCCTATGCCCATGCCGGGCTGAAGCCGGAGGATGTGCAGGTGGCGGAGGTGCATGATGCCACCAGCTTCTGCGAGGTGCTGCAGGTGGAGATGATGGGCTTCTGCGACGTGGGCGAGGGCGGTCGCTTCGTGGAGGCAGGCGAGACCGGGCCGGGCGGCAAGGTGCCGGTGAATACCTCCGGCGGCCTGGTGTCGAAGGGGCATCCGGTGGGTGCCACCGGCCTGTCGATGATCTACGAGCTGACGACGCAGTTGCGCGGCGAGGCAGGCGAGCGGCAGGTGCCGGACGCCCGCATCGCCCTGGCCGAGAACGGCGGCGGCGTCATCGGCTTCGAGGAAGCGGCCTGTTCGGTTACCATCCTGGAACGCGCCAGGGATTGAGTCCTTCGTGGGCCGTGCCGCCCCACTCCGGAGTCCTTTGCTGACCATGCCGCCCCTCTCCTGGGTTCTTTGTTGACCGTGCCACCCCTCTCCCCCACCCGGCCACCCACGGGAGTATCCTTACTGGGGGGGCGGGGGGGGGGAGAGGGGTGGCACGGACCGGAGAACAAGCCGGGAGAGGGGCGGCACGGTCAACAACCGCTCATAGGCACCAACGCACAACCGGGGAGACAGCAACATGCCAGTCAGGGTCGGAATGGGTTTCGGGGAACTGCCCTTCTCGGGGGCGGCCCCGTTCTGGGACTGGATCGACATGCTGGAGGACGGCGGCGTCAACAGCTACTGGCAGTCGGACCGTATCGCTTCCGCCCGCCCGCATCTGGAACCGATGGCGGCGCTGGGGGCCGTTGCCGGGCGCACGCGGCGGCTGAAGTTCGGCATGAACGTCGCCTCGCTGGCGCTCCGGGAACCGGTGCTGCTGGCCAAGCAGTGCGCCACCATCGACTACCTCAGCGCCGGACGGCTGCTGCCGGCCTTCGGCATCGGCGCCAAGCTGGCCCCGGACTGGGCCGCGACGGGAACGCCGACCGCCGGGCGCGGTGCGCGGGCCGACGAGGCGCTGGAGATCATCATCCGTCTGTGGAAGGGCGAGACGCTGGACTATGACGGCAAGTACTTCCAGCTCAAGGGCGCGCGGATCTCACCGACGCCCGTCAATCCCAACATTCCCATGTGGATCGGCGGCTCAACCAAGGCGGCGGTGGAGCGGACGGCGAAATATGGCACCGGCTGGCAGGCCGCGTTCGAGAGCCCGGCCCAGCTCGCCCCCGTGGTGCGGGCCATCCGCGAGACCGCCGTGGCGCAGGGCCGTCCGGTGGCCGACGATCACTTCGGCGCGGCCTTCCCGTTCCGCTTCGGCAGCATGGACGAGGAAGTGGTGGCGACGGAAGCGGGCCGCTTCGAGAAGCGGCTGCGCAAGGACCCGACCGGCTATTTCGTGGTCGGGGACGAGACGACGATCCTCGACCGCATCCGCGCCTATGTCGATGCCGGGGCGTCGAAGTTCATCCTGCGTCCCATCGCGGGCAGCGATGCCGACCTGATGGACCAGACCCGGAAATTCATCGACCTGGTACAGCCGGAACTGGACGCCATTCCGCTGCCGAAGGCGGCCTGACCGTCGCCTGGTCACCCATCTGACGTCGGCGGTCACCGACGAATGTACCGCACCGCTTATCTTCCCCCCTTGCGGGGGAAGTGGCCGCGAAGCG
>CAXBNO010000505.1:0-2935 GCA_963976775.1 uncultured Kordiimonadales bacterium | reverse complement strand
GACGGCCCATCGAAACCGTCATGTCATTCGTCAGTCAAGAAGGTTAAGTGGACAGCTTGCTGGTGACCAGGAATGGATCGAGGAGATGGCTGGAATAGCGTTCTCCAAAGCACAGACCAATCTTGCGAAAGTCTGGAAAGACTGCGCCAAGGAGGGCATTTTCAAGCGACCCTATGTCAAGTCAGGCGAATTCAAGCCTGAAACCATTGTACAGAACAGGTTGCGTGGATATCTGACACCAGCAGTGACTGTAAAGGCAATTGCTGAAGCCATGTCGCTGGATATCCCTGATTTTGAGATAGATGTCAGTGAACTGACGCACCCTCCTGAGCCTTGGTGATAGCCGGTATCCCGTGACAGTACATGGGATGCGCCACGGAATACCGGAATATCGTCATATCAGACGTCACTCTTCGTCGAATTCGTCCAGAATGCCGACTGAATTTGCGATCGTTATCTGATCGGCGAGATCATCCCGGCCTGCGGCCCTGAGGTTCCTGTTCAATCCGAGAGCGACATCGTACCTCTGGACAAATACGTCGATCACCCCGGTCGGAATGCCTTTCTGCTTCAGTGCCTGTTCCATGGCCTCGACCAGTTCATCACGCGGAAGTGCGTCAATCGGCAGCCTGAGTTGGCGCACAGTCTCGATATATTCTGGAAGTTCGAGATTTTTTGCGGTTGCTGCTTTCGACAAGGCGCTTTCGCCCAAGGTTCCTCCCTTGATGGCATCATCGACTTCCTTCTGATTCTTGTTGAGTTTAGATGAACCGACCTTCACTTCGAATCCGACCCCATTGCCGTCCTTGGTCCTTCGGATGATGAGGCCGAACAGGGCGGGTTTGATGTCTTCGACGGTGATCTCGTCGAAGTGGCGGGTCCGTTCAGAACCGTCGGATACCTTGGCTATGACCCGGCGCTGATACTCCGTGCCTTTCAACGGCGCGTCGAGCCCGGCGCGCTCGATCAGTTGCTTGAGGAATATTTCCCCCTGTTTGCCCTTCACATCCGTGAAGCTGGTTTCGACTGCATCCTGTGTCTTCTTGTCGAGTTTCGACCAGGTGTCGTCACCCAGGACCTCCCGCGCGGACTTTGCCTCGAACTTCTTCGCGAAGTCCTCTTCCCTCTTCAGCAATTGGTGGCGAGCCCGCTGGGTATCGACAAGTTTCTCAACCTTCTGGACGACTTTGGTCTTGCGCGCCTGTTCGGCGATGGTGTTCAGGACGGGGGCGGCGGCGCTGGTGATGGCTTCCTCCGCCTTATGCACGGTCTTGACGTGACGGAGCAGTTTGACGGCCTTGCCGACGAAGGGGACGGCACCGGCGGCGGCGAGGGCGAAGGCGTTCCAGGCGGCGTTGGCCTCGGCGGTGTTGCCGGCGGCGTCGGAGGCCTGTGCCCGCGCCAGATGCTTTGCGGCATCGGCGGCGGAGAGGGCCTCGCCGAGGCCGGGGAAGAACTCGAACAGCAGCGGCACCTCCGGCTCGCCCTGTCCGGCGCCCGCCATCAGCTTCCCGATCTTGGCGACCGTGTCCTCTGCGCCCGCGCCCTCGTCCAGCAGCGCCTGCCGCAGCACTTCGGTGCCAGCCTTCAGCCTTGCCACCGCTATGGGGCTGGCACCATGAGTCGAGACCTGGCGGGCCCAGTTCTCGGTCAGCCGTTCCAGCTTCCGGGCGTCGAGCTTGCCGGCCTCGTACTTCTCCCGCAGCGGGGTGACGAAGTCTGGCTCCTTGTCACGCATGTAGGTGCCAAGACTTGCCCGTGTCTCCGCGTCGTCCAGATCCAGGGCTGACTCAGTCGCGATCTCCCGGATACGGTCGAGCTGGAGGGCGGTCATGTCCTTCAGTTCCGGATCGTCGTGCAGCGCCTGCAGGGACGGGTCGGTGCTGCTGGCCACCGCGGCCTCGCCACGATCAACCGCCGCCATCTCCTGTCGGATGCGGTCGGCCTGCCGCTGCGCGATCTCCTGGTCCTGCGCCGTCTCGTGGGCGACCTGAGCCTCATCGCGGAAGGGCACGGCGCGGGCGGTGAGGCTGTCGGGACTGTGGCGCACCACCGCGGCTTTCTCAGGCGGTTGCGGGACGGTGGTGGGATCATCGCCCAGATAGTGATGCAGGCGCGGTGCGGTGATCTGGTTCAGCAGCCGCAGGCTCAGGCTGCCCGGGGCGAGGGGACCGGTCTCACGGATGCCCTGCTTGCGGCGGAACCGGACAATGGCCCGCTCCAGCTCCGGGTCGTCGGCACCCGACTGGAATGATGCCGGGTTCAGGGCAGCATAGCGGGAGAGATAGTTGCCGATGGCCAGCGCCTGCATGACGCTCTGCCGGTCCCCGGGACGGTTGCGTCCACCGGTGCCGACCGTGTCCCGCACCGGCACGGAATGCTGTTCGCCAAGGATCCGGTTCTGCGCGGGCGGCCTGTCTGCGGTCTGGCGTTCATGGTGCTCGGCGGCAATCCGCTGCGCGGTGGGGCCATTGACCTGCGCCTCCCCATCGACCTTCAGCCCCCGCGAGTCCTGGAAGCGGCGTACCGCTTCGGTGACGGCGGGGCGGGTTAGGTCGCCGGTATCCTCCCCCAGGTCTGCCAGTGCCTTGCCGAGCTTCCTGACCTCGCGCGGATCATTCGCGTCGGAGGGGACAATGCGGTCGTTCAGCCAGAACGGATCAACGTTCATCTCTCATGCTCCCGAAGGTTGTGGAACCTTCAGGATGGCAATCAATCTGAAATCAGTGCCCGCCGGGCCAGACGAAAGGTGTCAGACGAAAGGCGTCAGACGCGCTGGTCGATCAGGACAGGGTTGCCAAGGGGACCGGTCTATCGCATCGGCTTGCCGAGACGGCCCGCCAGATCCTGGAT
Source organism: uncultured Kordiimonadales bacterium (assembly GCA_963976775.1). Taxonomy (GTDB): domain Bacteria; phylum Pseudomonadota; class Alphaproteobacteria; order Minwuiales; family Minwuiaceae; genus Minwuia. The sequence goes on along the minus strand of CAXBNO010000505.1, from coordinate 82 downwards.
GTACTGCCACGCCACGCGGCCTGACCGGGCACCACGGGTGGTGGCCCACTCGACCGATTCCAGCCGCAGGGTTTCCGGGTCG
>CAXBNO010000504.1:0-2938 GCA_963976775.1 uncultured Kordiimonadales bacterium | reverse complement strand
CTGGCCGATGGTCTCCGGGTCCGGCAGGCCGAGCTGCCCGAACAGGTCGATGGCGCGGGCCTGGACGGTCTGGCGGTCGGCGCTGCCATGTTTCAGCGCTGCCTCCGTCACCTGGTCCATCAGCCGGTGGGCCGGGTTGAAGGCGGCGGCGGCGGACTGGGCCACATAGCAGACCTCCCGCCCGCGCACGCCGCGCAGACCGGCCATGCCACCCTTCAGGATGTCGCGCCCGTTCAGCAGTACCTGGCCGCCGGTGATACGCACACCTCCCCGACCGTAGCCCATGGCGGAGAGGCCGATGGTGGACTTGCCGGCCCCGGATTCGCCGATCAGGCCCAGTACGCGACCGCGCTCCAGGGTCAGCGAGACATCATCGACAATGGTGATGTCGTGCGGGTCCTCGCCCGGCGGATAGACCGTCACCTCGATCCGCAGGTTGCGGATGTCGAGCAGGGTTTCGTCGGCAGAATCAGCCATTGCCGCGTCCCCCCTTCAGGTCCGTCGTACGGTTCAGTATCCAGTCGGCCACCAGATTGACCGAGATGGCGAGCGCCGCGATGGCGGCGGCGGGGATCAGTGCCGCCGGAATGCCGAAGACGATGCCTTCCTTGTTCTCCTTGACCATGCCGCCCCAGTCCGCGTCCGGTGGCTGCACGCCAAGGCCGAGGAAGGACAGTGCCGACAGGAACAGCACCGCGAAGATGAAACGCAGTCCGAGTTCGGCCACAAGCGGCGACAGGGCATTGGGCAGGATCTCGCGGAAGATGATCCAGATCCGTCCCTCTCCGCGCAGCCGCGCCGCCTCGACGAAGTCCATGACGGTGATGTCGACCGCGACGGCACGGGCCAGGCGATAGACGCGGGTCGAGTCCAGGATGCCCATGACCAGGATCAGCACGATCAGGGTGCCGGGCAGGACCGAGAGCACCACCAGCGCGAAGATCAGGGTCGGGATCGCCATCAGCAGGTCCACCGCGCGGGACATGGCCTGATCCACCAGACCGCCGATGACGGCAGCGGTGAAACCCAGGATGGACCCGAGCGAGAAGGACAGCGCCGTCGCCATGGCGGCGACGAAGATGGTGGTGCGCGCGCCGTAGATCATGCGCGACAGCAGATCGCGGCCCAGATTGTCGGTGCCGAGAATGTGTGCGCCGAAGACCGGCTCCCAGACATCGCCCACCACCTCGGTATTGGAATAGGGTGCCACCAGGTCGGCGAAGACCGCGACGAAGATGAAGAGGAAGGTCAGCACCAGGCCGATGCGGGCGCTCCAGGGTATGGTTCTGAGTTCAAGCATGCGCCCCGCCCCTACTTCGGATGCCGCAGGCGCGGATTGGCAATGATGGCGACAATGTCCGCGACGATGTTGAGCGAGATATAGACGGCGGCGAAGATCATGCCGCAGGCCTGCACCACCGGAATGTCACGCTTCGACACGTGATCCACCAGATACTGGCCCATGCCGGGATAGACGAAGATCACCTCCACCACCACGACGCCGACCACCAGGAAGGCGAGATTGAGCATCACCACGTTGACGATGGGCGCGATGGCATTGGGGAAGGCGTGGCGGAGGATGATGCGGAACGGGCTCAGCCCCTTCAGTTCCGCCGTCTCGATATAGGCCGACTGCATGACGTTCAGGATCGCCGCGCGGGTCATGCGCATCATGTGCGCCAGCACCACCAGCGTCAGGGTGGCACAGGGCAGGGCAATCGCCGACATGCGGTCGGCAAATCCCATCCCGTCATAGACGGTGGAGACGCTGGGGAACCACTGCAGTTCCACGGCGATGAAATAGACCAGCAGATAGCCGATGAAGAACTCGGGCAGGGAGATGGAGGTCAGCGTCGTTGCCGAGATCAGCTTGTCGATGAAGCCATTGCGGTGCTGCACCGCCACCAGTCCCAGCAGGATGGCTATGGGGACGGAGATGATCGCCGCCCACATGGCCAGGAACAGCGTGTTGGACAATCGCTTGCCCAGTGCCTCGGAAATGTTCTGGCCGTTCGACAGGGCTGTACCCAGATCGCCGGTCAGAACGCCGCCGAGCCAATCGAAATAGCGGACATGGGCCGGATCGTTCAGTCCCAGTTCCGCCCGCAGGTTGGCCAGGGCCTCCGGCGTCGCTGTCTGGCCCAGGATCGCCTGCGCCACGTCACCTGGCAGCAGTTCCGTTCCGGCGAAGATCAGGACCGAAACCGCGAGCAGCAGCAGAATGCCCAGCGCCAGGCGCTGGGCAATCAACTTCAGAATGGCGGGGCTCACCGGACGGTCCGTCCGATCAGGCCACCCAGGCCTTGGACAGCGCCATGCCGTTCATCAGCTCCGCACCCGGGTCGACCTTGTAGCCGCCGACCTTGTCGGAAACCGCGTCGATGAAGTCGTTGAACATCGGCGTGATCAGCCCGCCCTCGTCACGGACGATCGTGCCCATGGTCGAATAGAGCTCCTTGCGCCTTGCCAGATCCAGCTCGGCCCGCGCTTCCAGCAGCAGCTTGTCGAAGCGTTCGTTGAAGAAGCGGGTGTCGTTCCAGTCCGCGCTGGACAGATAGGCGGTGGAATACATCTGGTCCTGCGTCGGACGGCCGCCCCAGTAGGACGTGCTGAACGGCTGCTTGTTCCAGACTTCCGACCAGTAGCCGTCGCCCGGCTCCCGCTTGATCTCCAGCGTGATACCGGCCTTCTGGCAGCTTTCCTGGTAGAGCTGGGCGGCATCCACCGCACCGGGGAAGGCCACGTCGGAGGTGCGCAGCAGCACCGGCCCGTCATGCCCGGACTTCTTGAAATGGAACTTCGCCTTGTCCGGGTCATAGGCGCGCTGCTCGATCCCCTCGTCGAACAGCGGATAGGCGGCGTTGATCGGCATGTCGTTGCCGATGGTGCCATAGCCGCGCAGGATCTTGTCGACCATCTGCTCCCGGTCCATGGCGTA
>CAXBNO010000503.1:0-2942 GCA_963976775.1 uncultured Kordiimonadales bacterium | reverse complement strand
CGGAAGGAGGCCAGAGCAGCCGCGAGGACCTTGCGTGCCTCCCTGCGCTCCTGACCGTTCAGGAACACCAGCACGGCACGGTGTCCGCCGATGGTATTGAAGTGAAACGCCGGATTGACGGTCGACGGAGCGGTGAAATCAGGGGCCGGATCACCAGGATGAAGACGCGCGGAGGGCGCCGCCATCGTGTCCATGATCAGTGTGCGGAACGGGTCGCGATCAGCTCCCAGTTCGGATCACGGGAACGGGTATCGCGGGCAAAGGTCCAGATCTCGGTCAGGGTGTTCACCTCGTTCGGGTCACCCGCGATGACGCGGCCTTCCGAATCCTTGGTTGCCGAAATCATGCTCGAAACGAACTTCACGGTCACTTCGGCGACCTTTTCCTCGGTCAGTTCCGCCTCGACGATCTCGGCCTGCTTGATCCCGACAAGGGTCGTTTCCTGGGTCTGGTTCGCAGCCTCCCGCGCGTCGATGGCGGCGGCGAAGCTGCCATAGACCTTCTGCGCAAGCAGCGGTTTCAGCGTCTCCCTGTCCCCGGCGGCAAAGCCGTTGACGATCATCTCGTACGCGCCACGTGCGCCGTCGGCAAAGCCGTGCCGGTCAAAACCGGGATCAACCTGGCGAATGGCGTACAGACCCTGCTCCAGCGGCGATGCATCCTTGGCCGGTGGCATGTCATCCTCCGGCATGTCGTCGCGCATGACGCCATCGCGGGCCGGCAGATCGATGATGTTGTCGCCGCGCTCGTCAGATGACTCCGACTGCTTCGCACCCAGGCCACCCAGACGCGTTCGCGGGTGCTCCTGCTCATGCCCCGTGCGGCGGCCAAGCGTGTTCCGCAGCCGCAGAATCAGGAACGCTGCGATCATGCCGAAGATTACAATCTCGAAAATCGGGAATCCGTTACCCATATTCCACTCACTGGCGCGTGCGCCGGGGGTTGATGACTGCCCTCGCTTGCGGGCTTCACTTGCAACCAACATAGGCCGCGGACCCCGCGCGAACAAGCCATGCCCCTGCTATTCCTGCTTCTCTTCATTGCAATGCCGGTCATAGAGATCGCCGTTTTCATCCAGGCCGGTGATATGATTGGTCTCTGGCCGACGCTGGGAGTCGTCATCGTGACAGGTGTCGCGGGGACAATCCTGCTGCGGACCCAGGGGTATGGCGTCGTCGGGCGCATCCGCGCGCGCATGGAGGAGGGGCAACCGCCGCTCTTCGAGATGTTCGAAGGCCTGTGCATCTTCGCCGCAGGGCTGCTGCTGCTGACGCCGGGGTTCGTGACAGACAGCATCGGATTCCTGCTGTTCCTGCCCCCGCTGCGGCGACTTATCGCGGTCTCCATCGCCAGTCGGGTCAAGGTGCATGTTCGCGCCACCGCCGGTGCCGGACCGGGGCAGGGGCCGCACGGCGGTCCCCGCCGCGGTCCCGATGGCGGCGGGCCGGTCATCGACGGCGAATATGAAACGGTCGACCCCGACCGCGAGAAGCTGCGGTGATCGGTCAGACGATCCGTTTCTCGCGCAGGGCGGCAATCACGTCGGCGCCATAGCCCAGGTCGCCCAGGATCTGATCGGTATGCTCACCCAGCAACGGTGCACGGTGGCGGATTCCGCCCGGTGTGCCGCTCAGGTTGATCGGCGCTGAGGCTATCGGGGCAGGGGCGGGAACATCCGGGTACTCGACGCCCTGCAGGAAGCCCATGGCCTGGATATGCGGGTCATCCAGTGCCTGCTGCGGTGAATGCATCGGTCCGGCGGGAACGGAGGCGGCGGCATAGTCGGCCAGCACATCCACGGTCTTGCGGCCCTTCGCATGTTCACGCGCGATATCCGACAGGATCTCGCCATTGTCACCGCGATCAAGGTCACTGGTGAAGCGCGGATCATCCTTCAGTTCCGGGCGACCGACCATGTCGGCCCAGCGTTCGAACAGCGGCCGGCCCACCACCTGCACGATGATCCAGCCATCGCCGGTCCGGATGATGTCGGTCGGGCCGGCGGTCTGGCCCCGGTTCAGGGTCGGCTTGCGGTTGATGCCGGTCAGCGCCTGCTCGATCAGCGCGGCATTGCCGATGGTCAGGGCAGAGCGGACCAGCGCCCCCTCCACCATCTGACCCTCACCGGTCCTGTCGCGGTGCATCAGGGCCACCAGCGTGCCGATGGCGGACATCATGGCTGTGGTGAAATCGACGAAGGGCGCCGCGAACTTCACCGGCTGATCCTCGGAGCCCGACATGTAGGTGCTGCCCGACATGACCTGTCCGATGCCGTCGAAGCCGACCCGGTCGCTGTAGGGGCCGCCGTGGCCATAGGCCGAGACGGTGGTCAGGATGATGTCCTTCTTGATCTTGCGCAGGCTCTCCAGGTCGAGGCCCATGGCCAGCAGGCCCTGCGGCGGCAGGTTGGCAACCACCACATCGGCGGTCTCCACCAGCTTGGCCACGATCTCCCGGCCCTCCGGTTTCATCGGGTTCAGGGTCAGGCCGCGCTTGTTGCGGTTGACCTGCATGAACAGGGCGCCGACGCCGCCGTCACCGTTCACGGGGGTGGTGTAGCGATCCTCCGATCCCGCGACCTTCTCGATACGGATCACGTCGGCACCGAACTCGGCCAGCAGGGTGGCGCAATAGGGACCAGCGATATAGCGCCCGAAATCCAGCACCCGATAGCCGCTCAACACACCACTCATCTTGAATTCCTCCCCAGGATCGCGTCGCCGCAGCGCGCACTCATCGTCGTTCTATGCTCATCTTCATACCGAAGCGCGGACGCAACGTCACGATACCCTGTGGCATGACAGGGTGGCCCTGCTTCAGACGCAGGCGATAGCGGCGCGCGATCATGGCCAGCGCCAGCCGTCCCTCGGTCTGCGCAAACCCCGATCCGATGCAGATGCGGGGACCTCCTCCAAACGGGAAATAGGCGTGCTTGTGGCGGG
>CAXBNO010000502.1:0-2951 GCA_963976775.1 uncultured Kordiimonadales bacterium | reverse complement strand
TGGTGGGGGTGGCAGATGCAACTCACCCTCGCCACCTCTCACGACGCTCGCGGACTTGATCCGCGAGCCCAGCCCTTCGATGCCTCTCCGGTCAGCTTGCTTCCCGGATCAGGGGCGCGCCCACATGCGGGTTTCCTGGCGGCCACGGACCGGGGCGACCATGTTGGCGAAGTCGCAGAGCAGGGGGCGGGTGTCGCGCGGGTCGATCATTTCCTCGATGGCGAAGGTTTCGGCGGTGCGGAACGGGGAGCGCAGCTTGTTCAGACGGTCGGTGATCGCCGCCAGTTCCGCTGCCGGATCCTCCGCCGCGTCCAGGTCGGCGCGGTAACCGGCCTCGATACCGCCTTCCAGCGGCAGCGAGCCCCAGCGGCCCGACAGCCAGCCATAGCGGGTGACGTAGCGATTCGACGGCGCATGTGCCCCACCGGCGACGCCAAAGGCATTGCGGATGATCATGGTGCACCAGGGCGTCGTCGTCTGCTCGATGGCGGCCATGGCGCGCACGCCGTGGCGGATGGTGCCGCGTTGTTCCGCCTCCAGCCCGACCTGGAATCCGGGGCAGTCGCACAGATAGACCACGGGCAGATGGAAGGTCTCCGCCATGTCCACCATGCGCACGACCTTCTGGCAGGCGTCGGAGGTCCAGACCCCGCCATAGACGTAGGGGTCACTGGCCAGCAGCAGCACCGGCCAGCCGTCCAGCCGTGCCAGGCCGCTGATGACGGAACGTCCGAACAGCGGCGCGATCTCGAAGAAACTGTCCTTGTCCACCACCGCGTCGATGATGGAGCGCATGCGATAGACCTTGCGAATGTCGCGCGGCACGATCCTGAACAGCTTCTCCTCCCGCCGGTCGACGGGGTCGTCGCACTCCGCGCGAGGCGGCAGGTCATCGGTTGAGGAGGGCAGGTAGGACAGGAAGCGGCGCGCCTGCTCGAAGGCTTCCGCCTCCGTATCCACGGCATTGTCCACACCGCCTGCCGCAAGCTGGATCTGCCAGCCGCCCAGTTCCTGCTTTGTCAGATCCTGGCCGATACCCTTCACCACCGGTGGCCCGGCGACGAACATGGCGGCCACGTCCTTGCGCATGACGGAGAAATGGGTGGCGGCAAGCCGCGCCGCACCCAGACCCGCGACGGAACCGAGACCCAGGCCGACGGTCGGCACTTCGCCCATGTTGATCATCAGCTGTTCGGCCCCGAAGGACTGGCCCCAGCCACCTGGCAGGTTGGCGTGACCCGTGGTCTCGATGGTCTTCACCGAGCCGCCGCCGCCGGAGCCTTCGATGATGCGGATGATCGGCATCCGCATTTCCCTGGCCATCTGTTCCGGATGCAGCGCCTTGCCCTTGTTGGTGGCATCGGCGGAACCGCCGCGCACCGTGAAGTCGTCACCGGTCACCACGATGTTGCGACCGTCGATCCGTGCCCGGCCGGTAACCGAGTTGTTCGGCATCAGGTGAACCAGGTTGCCGTTCTCGTCATACTCGCCGCGCCCGACGATGGAGCCGATCTCCTGAAAGCTTTCCTCGTCCACCAGCGCGGTGATCCGTTCCCGGATCGTCAGGCGGTCGCCGGCATGCTGCCGCGCCACCTTGTCGGGTCCGCCCATGCCCCGCGCCATGCGCTTGCGGGTTTCCAGTTCTTCGAGTTCGGGCGACCAGTCTTTGGTCATTTGGCGGGTATCTCCAGCAGGCAGGGTCAGGCGTGGCCGTTGCGCAGCAGCTTGCCGGGCAGGGTACCGGCGGCGTCCACCATGTCATGGCCGGACTGGCGCAGCAGGGTGCCATTGACGATGACTGCGTCGATGCCGAAGGCATCGGCCACCAGCCGGTCGGCACCGGCGGGGAAATCATGCACCCGCTGGATCGGGCCGCAGCCGACGGTTTCAGGATCGAAGATCACGATGTCGGCCGGGCGACCCTCGGCCAGGGTGCCGCGATCGGTGATGCCGAAGACCTCCGCCGGTCGGCTGGTCAGCATCCGCACCGCCTCCTCGACGGAGAACACGCCCTTCTCCCGCACCCAGCGGCCCAGCAGCCAGGTCGGCAGGCAGGCGTCGCAGAGCTGGCTGGCGTGTGCGCCCGCATCCGAGAGACCGATGAGGGTGGAGGAATCCTTCAGCAGGGGCTCGACCTCGTCTTCCTCGTGATTGGCCACCGGCATGCGGAAACGCGCTTCCAGATCCGTTTCCAGCGAAAGGTCGAGGATCAGGTCGGTCATTGCCATGCCCCGTTCCGCCGCGACTTCCCGCAACAGCCGTTCCGACAGCTCTGGCGCGCCCGGCACATCGGCGATGATGGTCTTCTCGAACGACCGGATGAAAGTCGGCTTCGCATTGCCGTCCATCTTGTGGCGGAAGGCGTCGCGGAACGCCGTGTCGGCATAGATGCGTTTCTTGCCCTCGTGATCCGCGCCGCGCACATCGCGAAAGATCGACATGGGCTCGAAGATGAAGGGCGCGCTGAACTGCTGTTCGAACATCAGGGCGCGCGGCGTCACCTGCGGATAGATCGGCAGGCCGAGCGCGTTCAGGTCGGCGGAGCGGCGCAACTGATCCATGTGATCGCCCTCCGCCAGCGACACACCGGCCAGCAGGGCGGTCCAGGAGATCGGGCGGCCCGTGGCCCGGGCGATCTTCTCGAATTCGTCCAGGAACAGTTCACGGCCGATGGTGGCCTGCATCAGACCGGTCTTCTGCTCGCCCATGACGGAGGCGAGGCCCAGAATTTCCTCGAACGTCGCCAGTCGGCTCGGTACGGGGCGGCCCTCGAAGCCGGTATGGGTCACGGCCTTCGAGGTAGCGAAACCAAGTGCCCCGGCCTCCAGCCCCTCGGCGAACAGGCCGCGCATGGTGGACAGCTCGTCATCGGTTGCGGCGCGCTCCGTCGCGTCCAGCCCCATGACATAGAGCCGCAGTGGCGTATGGCCGAACAGGACCCCGAGGTTGAT
>CAXBNO010000501.1:0-2955 GCA_963976775.1 uncultured Kordiimonadales bacterium | reverse complement strand
AGGATGACCAGCCGCAGGGGTACGGGTTCGGCCTGGATGCGCCGCGCCAGGTCAGCGATCGTCGCCTCTTCCTGCAGGTCGACAGGGTGGTCTCCACCACGGCTGGTGCGCCATACCCCCTGCCAATCTCCGGAACGGTCCAGACCGTCGGCCAGTGCGCTGCCGATGCCGCCACCACCGCCAATGACGACGGCAAGTGCCGGACCGGTCTTTTCCAGGGTCATGGTGAGTATCCTCCGACGGTCTCGCCGTGCCTTCCGCACGGCTGCCTATTCTACGTATCCCGGACAGTCGGGATCACTGCCTGATGCCCGGTATCGGCGGCGCGCGGCGAACATGGCTCGACAGCGGCGGGAGGAAAGGATAGGTTCCGCGCCGCTCACCCATATCCAGAAGTTTCTCAGCAACCGGATTTTCCAGCATGAAGATCAACGGCAATGCGATCCGTCCCGGCAACGTGATCGAACACAAGGGCGGCCTCTGGCGGGCTGTCCGCATTCAGCATACGCAGCCTGGCAAGGGCGGCGCCTATCTGCAGGTCGAACTGAAGAACCTGCGCGACGGGTCGAAGCTGAACGAACGGTTCCGCTCCGCCGAGACGGTCGAACGGGCCCGTCTGGAGCAGAAGGACTATCAGTACCTGTTCACCGACGGTGAACTGGTGACCTTCATGGACACCGACAGCTATGAGCAGATCAGCATTGCTGCCTCGCTGGTGGGGGAGCAGGCGGTCTTTCTGCAGGACGGCATGATGGTGCAGGTCGAGATGTACGAGGAAGAGGCCCTGGGCCTGATCCTGCCGGAACATGTGACGCTGGAAGTGACGGAGACGGAACCGGTGGTGAAGGGGCAGACCGCCGCCAACAGCTACAAGCCCGCAATCCTGGACAACGGCATGCGCTGCATGGTGCCCCCCTTCGTTGGCGTTGGTGAGAAGGTCGTGGTCGCCACGACCGAAGGCACCTACGTCAGCCGCGCCTGAGAGGCCGAACGCCGTGCGCAAATCCCCCCTGATCAATGTCATGGAGCGCGCTGTCCGCAAGGCCGGGCGGTCGCTGCTGCATGATTTTGGCGAGATCGAGCAGTTGCAGGTGTCCCGCAAGGGACCCGGCGACTTCGTCACCAACGCCGATCTGCAGGCGGAACGCATCCTGCGCGAGGAGCTGCAGCGCGCGCGCCCCGATTTCGGTTTCCTGCTGGAGGAAGGCGGGGAAGTGAAGGGCGCGGATCCGGAAAGCTTCTGGATCATCGATCCACTGGATGGCACCACGAACTTCCTGCACGGGATTCCGCATTTCGCCATCTCCCTCGGCCTGCAGCAGCACGGCGAGCTGGTTGCCGGCATGGTGCTGGCCCCGGTCGGTGACGAGATGTACTACGCGGAGAAGGGGCGCGGCGCTTTCGTCAATGACAAGCGCCTGCGCGTCTCGGGCCGCACACGCATGGATGAATCGGTCTTCGGGACCGGCATCCCGCATATCGGCAAGGACGGCCACGCCACGTTCCATCGCGAGATGCAGGAACTGACCGGACGGGTTGCGGGTATTCGCAGGCTGGGCGTTGCCTCGCTGGACCTCGCCTATGTCGCGGCCGGTCGGTTCGAAGGCTTCTGGGAGCGTGACCTGAAGGCCTGGGACATGGCAGCCGGAATTGTGCTGGTCCGTGAGGCCGGTGGTCTGGTGACGGACCTGAACGGTGGCCGCAAGATGCTGCAGACCGGCAGCATTGTCGCCGGGAACGGGCAGATGCAGCAACCGCTGCTGCAGGCCCTGAAGGATGCGTCGAAGCGCAAGGCTGCCTGAATTTCGCCACAGGCTTCCGGGATCGTCGGCAATCTGCACGGCACCGGCTGGTCATGGCGGGTTTTGATCTGGACGAGCGATGCAGTAATGTCCGCCCAAACAGGTCTGGAGGGCAGTGAACTTGGCAACCTGCGGCGAGGGCAGGCAGAAGCCTGAAACGAGACGTGCGCGCGGAGCACCGATGATGCTGATGGCGATCAGCATCGGTGCGCTGTCGTTCAGTGTGCCTGTCATGGCGCAACAGGGCTCGGTCTGGATCAATCCCGATATCGTTGGCGATGCCTCCGCTCCGCAGGTGCAGCCGGGCCTTGTGTCGCCCGGGCCGCAGCGCTACCGGCTGCCGTTCAACAAGCCGTCCGAGCCGGTGCGGCTGACCCCGCCGGGCGGTCGCAACAGCAACAGCAGTGTCGGCGAGACGCCTGGTCGGGCACCTGTCCTGTCGCCGCCCGCTGCCCCTGCCCCTGCCTCTGCCTCTGCGACACCGCCTGAGAGAACTGTCGCAAGACAGGTTGAACCGCCTGTTGCAGCCCCGGCGGTTCCGACGCCGCCTCCCGTTGCAACCGCGCCCAGGGAACCTGAACCGGCGCGCACCGAACCGCGTGTCATCCGTCCGACGGCCCCGTCCACGGTCGAGGCTCCGTCGGCAGCGCCGACGCCACCCCGCGCCGAACCTCAGGCCCCGCCCCGCCAGGTTGCCACCGCGGCACCCGCCGCGACGGCCTCTGCCGCAGCAGGCGCAACCCGGGTGTTGTTTCAGGATGCGGCAGAGGATCTGGATCCGGCGGGTCGCGCGGCGATCCGTGACATCGCCGAAGGCCTGAAGGGCACCGGCGACCGCATACAGATCAGGGCCTATGCCGACAGCGACACGGAGACCGAGGGCTGGAAACGGCGCCTGTCGCTGCGCCGGGGCAACAATGTACGCCTGGCGCTGCTTGACGAGGGTGTTCAGAGTTTCCGGATTCTGCTGCGGGCGCTGGGAGCGCCGACCGATGGCGGCCCGGGCAATCGCGTCGATCTCATCATTGAAAGCAGGTAGCGTATGATCCAGCCTTCTGTCTATCTGACCCGGATCGCGATCTTTCTGGTCATTGTCACAGGTGTCGTCGCGGCGCTGCACGAGGCGCTGTTCGGCATCTTCATGACCAATCCG
>CAXBNO010000500.1:0-2957 GCA_963976775.1 uncultured Kordiimonadales bacterium | reverse complement strand
ATGTCGGAAGTCCACAGCTTGGCCATGGAGGCCGTTTCGGCGTCCAGTTCGTTGACCAGCACCTTCGACAGGCACTCGTCGACGAAGGTGCGGGCGACCTGGGCGATGGTCTTCATCTCCGCCAGCTTGAAACGGGTGTTCTGGAACTCCAGCAGCGGCTGGCCGAAGGCCTTGCGTTCCTTGCAGTATTCCACCGTCATCTCGACGGCGGCTTCCATGGCTGCGGCGGCACTGATGGCCACCTGGATGCGTTCCCACGCCAGTTCCTGCATCAGGTAGACGAAGCCCTTGCCCTCTTCGCCCAGGATGCGGTCGGCGGGAATGCGCACGTTGTCGAAGAACAGCTCCGACGTATCCTGCGCCTTCATGCCCAGCTTCTTCAGGCGACGGCCCTTCTCGAAGCCTGCGTCACCGCGTTCGACCATCACCAGCGATGTGCCCTTGGCACCCTTTTCCGGGTCGGTCTTGGCGACAACGATGACCACATCGGCGTTCCAGCCATTGGTGATGAAGGTCTTCTGGCCATTGACGACGATCCCGTTGCCGTCCTTCAGTGCCGTGGTCTTGATGCCCTGCAGATCCGAGCCGGTGCCGGGCTCCGACATGGCGATGGCACCGACCATCTCGCCGCTGGCCATCTTCGGCAGGTACTTCCGCTTCTGCTCGTCCGAGCCATAGCGGTTGATGTAGGGGGCCACGATCTCGTTGTGCAGCCCGAAGCCGAGACCTGTCAGGTTCAGCCGCTGCGTCTCCTCCATCAGGATCGCGCTGTAGAGCCGGTCGGCATCCGAACCGCCGAACTCCTCCGGCATCGACATGCAGAGGAACCCCAGTTCGCCTGCGCGGGTCCAGGCTTCCCGGTCGACGTAGCCCTGATTCTCCCACTTCTCGTGATGCGGGGCCATCTCGTCTTCGAGAAACTTGCGAACAGTGCGACGGAAGATCTCGTGATCCTCGCTGAAGATCTGACGCTGCAAACCCATGGCTCCAAGCCCTCCCCGGCTTCAGACAAATGAACAGGGATCGGTTATAGCGCGGGGCTCGCGTCAGTGACCAGCAGTCATCGTGGACTTTTCGAGTTGCCGGATCATCCTCAGGGTGTCGGCCAGCGGGCTCTCGGGATCCCAGCGGTTCGCCGCCGGTTCGGTGCTGGCCGGTTCAGGCGCGGCAGCATCGATGACACGGGTGATCTCGGAAACCAGCAGCCTGACGTCAAAGGGCTTCATGACGACACCATCCATGCCAGCGGCGCGGAACGCCGCCCGATGTTCCGGCGAGTCGTGGCCGGTTACACCCAGGATCGGGAGCCGGGAGTCGGCCGGTTCGGCGGTACGGATTTCCCGGGTCGCGGCAACACCGTCCAGTTCGGGCATCTGAATGTCCATCAGCACCAGATCGACCGTGCCTGACAGTGCGCGCTCCACGGCGGAGCGGCCATTGTCGACCGTGATCACCTCATGCCCCAGCTTGCGCATCACGGCCTCCAGCAGGGCGCGGTTGATCAGATGGTCGTCGGCGACGAGCACGCGCAGGCTTGCAACCGTTTCCCCACCTGTCGCGAGGCCACAGGCGGCATCATCGATCCGGGCTTCACATTCGGGCAGTGCGATCTGCAGTCTGAAGCTGGAACCGATGCCGGGCTGACTGGTGACGGTTATGTCGCCGTTCATCTGCCGCGCCAGCTGTCGGGAAATCGCCAGTCCCAGCCCTGCGCCGGATTCCGCGTGCAGACGGCGCCGCTTCCACGGCTGGAACAGGTCCTCGATCATGGCGGGTTCCATGCCGCAGCCGGTGTCGGTGACGACGAACCGAAGCCCAACGAGATCCCCATGGTCCCGTGCCGACATCTGCACACTGACCTGACCGCCGGAGGTGAACTTGATTGCGTTGCCGATCAGGTTGAGCAGGATCTGGCAGATGCGTGCCTGGTCGCCGCTGAGGGTGCGGTTGCACCGCTCCCCGAAGCGGGCTTCGAAGCGCAGGCACTTGTCGGCAGCCTGCGGCCCCATGACCCGCCCGACATGTTCCAGCAGTTCGACCGGAGAGAACGGTGCCTCCACCATCCGGAATCTGCCGGCCTCCATGCGTGACAGGTCGAGCATGTCGACGGAGAGGTTGCGCAGGCCATCGGCACAGGCGCGGATGGTGTCCACCTGCCTGCGCTGCTCCGTGTCCAGCTGGCTTGTCAGCAGCAGTTCGGTCACGCCGAGCAGCCCGTTCAGGCTGTTGCGCATCTCGTGACTTACAGCGGCCAGCAGATCAGGACGGGCGAGGCTCGGGCTGCGCGCCGACATGTCATTCACGATGGTTCGCTCCGGTCAATTACAACCGCTACAGCTTGCATGATCAGAGTTAATGAAGCATTTCCGCGGCACATCAGGCCCGTGGCCGGGACGCCCGACGGATCGTGTGGCTCAGCAGGATCACGGGCAAGACACCGGCGAGCACGATGGCAAGGGCACCGGGCGCGGCCTCCGCGAAGCGTTCATCGACCGCATACTGGTGTGTCACCGTGGCCAGGGTCTCGAAGTTGAAGGGACGCAGCGCCAGGGTCATCGGCAGTTCCTTCAGCGTATCGACGAAGACCAGCAGGGCGGCGGTCAGGCTGCTGGCTCGCAACAGCGGCCAGTGAACGCGCCGTACCAGGTCAAGCGGGCCGGAGCCAAGCAGGCGGGCCGCATCATCGAGGGAGCGTGGTACCCGCTCGAACCCCGCCTCGGTCGCGCCGAATCCCAGCGCCAGAAACCGCACGGTGCAGCCGAACAGAAGCGCGATCAGGGTGCCGGAGAGCAGCAGGCCACTCGACAGTCCGAATGACCCGAACAGCCAAGCATCCAGAGCGTTGTCGAAGGCGGCGAAGGGGGCAAGGATACCGATCGCCAGCACGGAGCCGGGGATCGCATACCCCATGCTCGCCAGCCGTGTACCCAGCCGCAGCAGTGGCGCACCACTCATGC
>CAXBNO010000499.1:0-2958 GCA_963976775.1 uncultured Kordiimonadales bacterium | reverse complement strand
CTGTTCTCCATCGTCCCGAGGTGCTTCGCCGTTCTCGTCCTGCTCCACGGTCAGTTGCACCGCATAGGATGTTCCGCGTACCGGCATGGCCACGAAATCGACATGCTGCTTCGACGTCGGGGCGGGCTTGCGCAGCATCCGGAACAGGGTCAGCAGACCGATGACGCCGTGGATCGCGGCCAGGGTTATGAAGAAGCCGTTGGGGCCGGTCAGGTCGATGGCGAGGGCCGCCAGGTTCGGACCCAGGATGGCGCCGGTACCGTTCAGGAAGATCAGGCCGCTGGAGGCGGCAACCATCTTCTTCAGGGGCACCCGGTCGTTCACATGGGCATTGAACAGCGAATACATCGGAATGGAGAAGCCACCGAAGATGGTCATCACGATGAAGAGCGGCCAGACGCTGCGCGATTCGATCATGGCGCGCGGCTGCACGGTGACCGGTTCCGGCAGCAGGATCGCGACAATGGCCGCCAGCATGGCCGCGAACGTCACCACGGTAATTACCAGTCGACGGTTCACCAGATCGGAGATCCGCCCGATCGGCCACTGAAGCAGCATGCCGCCCAGAAAGATGACGGCGATGAATGTCGATATCTCCGTGACGGTGAGGCCAATGCGCTGTGCATAGATCGCGGCGAAACCGAAGATCGCACCATTCGTGACGCCGTTGAGCGTCATGCCGACGGAGCCAAGCGGGGACAGCCGGTAGAGCTCCCTGAAACTCAGGGTCTCCGGTGCGGCGAAGTCCGGCGCACGGGACGCGGCAAGGCAGACCGGCAGCAGCGCCAGCGAGACCAGAACCGCGACGATCATGAACAGGTTGGCCCCGCTCGGGTCCGCCGCGCCCAGCAGATACTGGCCAGCCGACAAGGCGCCAAGCTGGACGACCATGTAGGTCGCGAGCAGACGCCCCCGGTTCTGATTGTCGCTCAGGTCGTTGATCCAGCTTTCGGCCACGATATAGAGACCGGCATAGCTCAGGCCGGTGATCACGCGCATGCCGAACCAGATCCAGGGATCGATGAAGATCGAATGCACCAGCACGGCGGCGGAGGCGAGGGAGGCCAGCGCGGCAAAGACGCGAATGTGCCCGACCCTTGCCACGACTCTCGGGGCGAACAGCGATCCGACCAGGAACCCGACAAAGTAGCCCGACATGACGAGGCCGAGCACCTGATTGTCGAATCCTTCCAGGGAACCGCGCAGGCCCAGCAGGGATCCCTGCAGGCCGTTGCCGAGCATCATGAGGGCGATCCCGAGGAACAGCGCCGAGACGGAGAAGATGGCAGCCATGGATCACCTGTAGGTACGGGCCGGATTCCGAGCGCGGACCCTACGCGAATTTGTCGACGCTCGAAAGTGACGTGCCGACATTTGCGACAGTGGCAGCGACACCTGGGGTCAGGCTTCAGGCCAGAATGGCATAGGCATCCGCCAGTGCGGGCAGGGCGCGTTCGACGGCGGCCCGGCCTTCCTCTATCGCTTCCTCGGCGCGATCGAATTCCAGCAGGCCGATATGCCCCAGCTTCGGTGCGATATCGATATCGGCCGGGTCGCCGGCCATGCGGGAACGGTTGAGCCGGTCCTGCACGATATTGAAGGTCCCGAGCAGCACACTGAAGATGCTGGGCGAATCCTCCGCACGCCCGAACATCTGGCGCATCACCAGAGCAGAGGGGCTGAGCATCTCGTCCGGGTTGGCGCGGATGCGCGACAGCAGTTCATCGAATTTCAGGTTCTCGTCGATCATCTCGGTCGCGAGATTGCTGGTGCCGAAGGTATCGCTGTTCAGGTTCACGGCAATGACCAGGCGCGCGCCCAGGGCGCGGCAGACCGAAACCGGAACCGGATTGACCATGGCGCCATCCACCAGCCAGCGCCCGTTCACGTTCACGGGCGGAAAGACACCGGGCAGGGCATAGGATGCGGTGATGGCATCGACCAGGCTGCCCTTCTGCAGCCAGATCTCGTGGCCGGTGGCCAGTTCCGTCGTGACAGCGGCGAAGCGGCAGGGCAGGTCCTCGATCATGATGCCGGCGCATTGTTCCTGCAGCGTACGTCGCAGCCGGTTGCCGCCCAGGATGCCGCCACGACCGAGGCCAAGGTCCAGATACCGCAACATGCGGCCCCGGGTCATCTTCCTGGCCCAGTCCTCCAGGGCGTCGAGCTTTCCCGCGACATGGGTGCCACCGACCAGGGCGCCGATGGAGGTGCCGCAGATGATGTCCGGAGCGATCCCGGCGGCGGTCAGACGCTCCAGTACGCCGATATGGGCCCAACCGCGCGCGATTCCTGCCCCAAGCGCCAATCCGATCTTCGGTCTGCCAATATTTTCCATCGCTCCGATCCACAGGATTCCCCTGCGTCCAATCAGAAAGAGCAAAAGAAATTGAGGCAACCCTGTTTTCGGTGCTTGACTTGGTCGCCGGAAATGGGCATTTCTCCGCGGCGCCGCAGAGACAGCCACCCACCGGGTGAACGACTTCTGCAGCAGCCTTGATAAGCGGGTCCAATCCGCTTAGACTTGAAATTTCCGGCATTGTGCGAATCATTCGCGACTCTGGTCGCGGTCGCAACGTGTCGCGCTTTTTGGTCTCCGGACCGGGAGCCCTGCTGTTTGACATGGTTGGATTGAAGGGGATGTGAGGCTGGCGGTTTTGCCTGGTTTCGGTCTGAGAAGGCTGGTCATGTGTGACTGTCTGTTTTGCATCCTTGTGTTGTTCGACGGTTTGATTGTTGGTTTGGTCTTCGGGCTGGATTGATGATTGATCCGGATGAAACAGGACGATGTGCATTTTCCGGTACGGGTTGTTTCCCCTTGGGGTTTCGGCTGGTGTCCGGAGATGGACAATCACATGTGCGGGACGTTCATCGGGTTTTCGGATCTGGTGGATTGTTCGACGTTCAAACTTGAGAGTTTGATCCTGGCTCAGAACGAACGCTGGCGGCAGGCCTAAC
>CAXBNO010000498.1:0-2960 GCA_963976775.1 uncultured Kordiimonadales bacterium | reverse complement strand
GACATCCAGCCGCATCAATTGGAGCCCTTCCTGGCCACCGCCAACGGTATCGACGGTGTTAGCAACGTCCAGACGGTGCCGACGCTGCGGGGTCGCATCACGCGTCTGAAGGGTGAGATACCGGACGAGAGCAAGGTCGATCCCGGTGAGGCCTGGGTACTGCGCGGCGACCGTGGCCTGACCTATGCCGCCGACCCGCCGGAGAACAGCCCGATCGTGGAAGGTGAATGGTGGCCGGCCGACTATCAGGGCGAGCCGCTGATCAGCTTCGAGAAGGAAGCCGCCGTCGGGCTGGGTGTGGGGATCGGTGACACCATCACGATCAATGTGCTGGGCCGCGACATCACCGCCCGTATCGCCAGCCTGCGCGAGATCGACTGGGGTACCTTCGCGATCAATTACCTGTTCATCTTCGATCCAGCGACCCTGGCCGGTGCGCCGCATACCCATCTGGCCACCGCCCATGCGGAAGGGGCTGCCGAGCAGCAGCTCTACCGCGCCGTGACCGACCGGTTCGCCAATGTCAGCGCCATCCGGGTCAAGGAGGCAATGACCCTGTTCGACAGGATCCTGGGCCAGGTCGCGACGGCCATCCGTGCCGCCTCCGGCGTGACCCTGTTCGCAGGTATGCTGGTGCTGGCCGGAGCCATCGCGGCGGGACACCGGCGACGGGTGCGGGAATCGGTGGTGCTGAAGGTCATCGGCGCGACCCGTGGCCAGATCCTGCGGATCAATGCCGCCGAATTCGCCGTGCTGGGCTGCGTCACCGCGATCGTTGCCGCCATCGCCGGGTCTGCCGCCGGCTGGGGTGTCATCACCTTCGTCATGCAGGGCGAATTCACCATCCTGCCGGCCCGGCTTGCCGTTGTCATCCTCGGTGCGATCATCCTCACCACGCTGCTGGGCCTGCTGGGCGCGTGGCGTGCACTCGGACGCAAGCCTGCCGCCGAACTCAGGGTGGAGTGACGGAGACAAAAGAGTGTAGCATCCTCCCGCTTGACCTTGGGGGAGGATGAGATGGCGACGGACAAGTCCGGATGGATGATCGGCAAGGTGCTGGCTGCGCAGGCAGAGGCGCGGCCCGACAGTCCCTTCATACAGTTCGAGGATGGTGAGCCCTACAGCTATGCCGCCTCCCACCGTATGGCCAACAGCTACGGCAACGCCTACAGCGGGGCCGGTATTGGCTTTGGCGACCATGTCGTGCTGATGCTGCACAACCGGCTGGAATATATCTGGTCATGGATCGGTCTGAGCCGCATCGGTGCGGTGACGGTGGCCGTCAACACGGCCTACAAGGGCCGTTTCCTGACCCATGTCCTGACCAATTGCCGCGCCCGCATCGCCGTGGTGGAGCCGGAATTCCTGGCCTGGCTGGCCGAGATCGAGGATACGGTGCCAGACCTGCAGACGGTCTATGTGCCGAGCGACGGTGCTGACGTGCCGTGGCCGGAGTTTGCCCGGATCGACGTGCGCTCCTTCGACGAACTGCTGCACGGACCTGACGACGAGATCACCACGGAAGTTGCCTTCAGCGATACCGGGATGATCATGTTTACCTCCGGCACCACCGGGCCGTCGAAGGGTGTGCTGATGCCGCACGGGCACCTGCATCTGTTCGGTGTCGCCTTGCAGCAATCGATGCAGCTCGGCCCCGAAGACCGCTTCTTCACCTGCATGCCGCTGTTTCATGCCCAAGGCATCCTGATGCAGACCTATGGCACTGTGATCGGCGGTGGCAGCATGGTGCTGACCCGAATCTTCCGCGCCAGTACCTGGATAGATGAGGTGCGCCGCCACAGGGCCACGGCCACGAACCTGCTCGGTGCCATGAACGATTTCGTGCTGAGCCAGCCTGCCCGCCCCGATGACGCGGACAACAGCCTGCGCATCATGTGCGCCCTGCCGGTGACGACCGAGACCATGCAGGCCCTGTCGGACCGGTTCGGCGTGAAGAAGTTCACCGAACTGTTCGGCATGACGGAGTGCAATCTGCCGGTCTGGCGACCGTTCGATGCGCCGAACGAGGCAGGGTGCTCGGGCAAGTGGGCGAGATACTGATCCGCCCGAAGGAGCCGTTCTGTTTCATGCAGGGCTACAACGGCATGCACGACCGCACGGTGGAGACCTGGCGGAACTTCTGGTTCCACACCGGCGACGCCGGTCGCTTCGATGCGCGCGGCTATCTCTGGTACATCGACCGTATCAAGGACACCATCCGCCGCCGGGGCGAGAACATCTCCTCGTTCGAGGTGGAGGCCGTGCTGCTGGAGCATGATGCCGTGCTGGAAGTGGCGGCGGTCGCCGTGAAGGCGGAACTGGGTGGCGAGGACGAGGTGCTGGCCTGCATCGTGCTGAACCCTGATGTGCCCGCGCCGGAACCTGCGGACCTGCTGGATTTCTGCACCCCGCGCATGCCCTATTTCGCAGTGCCGCGCTTCATCGAATTCATCGACGAGATTCCGAAGACGCCCTCATCGAAGATCCAGAAGAACAAGCTTCGGGACCGCGGGCTGAGCGCACGCACCTGGGACCGGGAGAAGGTCGGCTACAAGGTCCGGCGGTAGCGGCCCGGCAGGTCCAACCCTGAGACACCGGACCCGAATTCAGCGGCCCACGAGTGCGCTTGCCGTGGCTTCCTCGTTGGCGACATAGGCCTTCATCGCTTCCTCGCCGGTCATCGCGGTGTTCGGATCCAGGCCATCGCCATGGTTGATCAGCGCCAGTGCGAACCAGCCCATGCCGGCCTTGGCAGGGCGGATTTCCTTCTCCCATGTGCCACAGGACTCGGCACCGGCAAGCAGCCTGTTCGGTGCATCGGTCTCAACGCACATGGGTCGGCCCAGCCCGATCATGTCCAGCGCACCACTGGCCAGCGCCTCCTCCATGCCCTTGCGGCTGCGGAAGCCGCCCGTCACCATCAGGGGCAGGCGGGCGACTTTCCGCATTTCCTCCGCATA
>CAXBNO010000497.1:0-2966 GCA_963976775.1 uncultured Kordiimonadales bacterium | reverse complement strand
GTCGGACGCCAGCGCCGCCTATGTCGGCGAGCGGGCCTTCGCGCACAAGGGCGGCCTGCATGTCTCCGCCGTGCAGAAGGACCCGAAGACCTATGAGCACATCGAGCCGGAACTGGTCGGCAACCGCCGCCACGTGCTGGTCTCCGATCAGGCCGGGCGCTCCAACATCCTGGCGCGTCTGGCGGAGGTCGGGATCGATGTGGACCCGAAGGACAGCCGCATCAACCGCCTGCTGGATCAGGTGAAGCAGCGCGAGTTCGAGGGCTACTCGTATGACGGCGCGGAAGCGAGTTTCGAGCTGATGGCGCGGCGCGCGCTTGGGCAGGTTCCGGACTACTTCAAGGTGGACCGGTTCCGGGTGCTGGTGGAGCGCCGCTACAACGCCCGTGGCCAGTTGACCACGGTGTCGGAGGCCACCGTGAAACTGTTCGCAGGTGGCAAGGAGCATCTGACGGTGGGGGAGGGCAACGGCCCGGTCAACGCGCTGGACATGGCGCTGCGCAAGGGCATGCCGGTCTATTCCGACGTGCTGAAGAGCCTGCACCTGGTGGACTACAAGGTCCGTATCCTGAATGGCGGCACCGAGGCCGTGACCCGCGTACTGATCGAAAGCGCCGACACCTCCGGGGAGCGCTGGTTCACCGTCGGCGTCTCGCCGAACATCGTCGAGGCCAGCTTCGATGCGCTGCATGACGCCATCACCTTCAAGCTGTTCCGGGACGGCGCAAAGGCGATCTGATGGCGGGAACCGACAGCCGGATGCAGGACGCGGAACTGGCGCAGCCCGCCATTATCCTGGTGCGCCCGCAGATGGGCCAGAACATCGGCGCGGCCGCGCGGGCCATGCTGAATTTTGGCCTTGGGGAGATGCGGCTGGTCGCCCCCCGCGACGGCTGGCCCAACCCCGATGCCCGCGCCATGGCCTCCCGCGCCGACGAGGTGCTGGACGATGCACAGGTGTTCGGAACAGTCGGGGAAGCCATCGCCGACCTGCATCTGGTCTTCGCCACCACGGCGCGCGGACGCGAACTGGACAAGCCCATCCTGCAACCCCGTCGGGCGGCGGAGGACGGACACCAGGCCATCGGCACAGGTCAGCGCATCGGCTTCCTGTTCGGGGGCGAACGGGCCGGACTGGACAATGACGATGTCGCCCTGGCCAACGCCATCATCCACGTCCCCGCCAACCCGGCCTTTGCCTCCCTCAACCTGGCGCAGGCCGTGCTGCTGGTATCCTACGAATGGCGCATGGCGGCAGGCCTGCCGATCCGCATGGAAGGCCAGATGCCGGAGGCCGAACCGGCCACGTCAGGTCAGATGCAGGCGTTCCTGGACTTCATCAGCGGCGAGTTGGACAGTTCCGGCATGTTCAGCCGCATCGAGGACAAGCGCCCCACCATGCTGCGCAACCTGCGCTCCATGTTCCATCGCGCCCAACTGACGGAACAGGAAGTCCGCACCCTGTTCGGCATGATGCGTTCCATCAGCGGCCACCGGCAGAACCAGCGGAAACGGTAGGTCCCTGCTCCGCCTTCACCCCTTTGCCTTCATCGCCCGGTTCAGGTCGGGGTGGGCCTTGTGGCCGGCGATTTCCTCAGGCGTCAGGCCGTCGATCTCGTGCGGGAAGACCAGCCACTTGTCGGTCTGGTGGACGTAGTAGTCCGGAATCCGCTCGGTCCTGTTCAGGTGGGGTTTCCAGTAGACCGTGGCGACGCGGATCTCGTCGGGCGTGTTGCGTCGGCACTTGCGCCGCAGTTCCCGGATCACGGCATCAACGCTGCGCCCGGAATCGAAGGTGTCATCGACGATCAGCAACTGATCGTCCGCCGAAATATTGTCGATGATGTAGTTCAAGCCGAAGACACGCACCGTCGATGCCTGCTCACCGGGGCGCAGGTAGGACGCGGTGCGGATGGCGATGTGGTCGTTCCGGACACCGTAATAGTCCAGCACCTCGTGCACCGCGATGCCGATGGGGGCACCGCCGCGCCAGATGCCGACGATGAAGGACGGCCGATAGCCGCTCTCGTAGATCCGCAGGCCAAGCTCGAAGGAGTCGCGCAGCAGTTCGTCGGCAGAGATGAATGTCTTGTCCAAGAGAGGCCCGTCCCGTGATCAGCGCTCGCGGAAGCCTTCCTGTTTCAGACGCAGGAACGGTTTCAGCAGGAACGTCATCACTGACCGCTCCCCCGTATGGATGTCAACTGCGGCCTGCATGCCGGGTGTGATCGGCATCAGCGCCCCGGACTTGTCGAAGAAGCCGCCGGTGGTCTCCACCACCACGTCGAAATAGGGCTCCCCGGTGGACGGCAGCCGGTTGGCGTCCGCACCGATGCGCACCACCCGCCCCTCCAGCGCGCCATACTGGAAGAAGTCATAGGCGGTGACCTTGACAAGCGCCTTCTGCCCCACCTCGACATAGCCACGGTCGTTCGGATTCAGGCGCGCCAGCACGATCAGGGTCTCGTCCAGCGGCACGATCTCCATGATCGCGTCACCCGACCGGATGACACCGCCGATGGTATTGGCCACCAGGTTCTTCACGACGCCGGCAATCGGGCTGCGGATCGTGGCGCGCAGTTGCTGGTCGTTTGCCTCCGTCATCAATTCCGAGAGACGACCGATTTCCTGCTCCGCCTTGGCCAGCGCCTCGGACGCCTCGGAGCGGAACCGAAGCTCCTCTTCCTTCAGCAATTCACGGGCCTCGTCGATGGCGGCATTGATGCGGGGAATGGAACGGTTCGCGGTATCCAGCTTGCCCTCCAGATCCGTGACCTCGGCTTCCAGTTCCAGATGTTCCAGCTTCGGGGTCAGTTCCCGTTCCAGCAGCCGCTTCGACATCTCGAAGCGCCGCTTCTGCACTTCCAGATTGCCGTCGATGCTGCGCCGCTTCGACTGCAGTTCCGCAAGCTCCGCCTGACGCTGCCGCAGTTTCGCCCGCAGCGCACCCAACTGGGTCTGATACT
>CAXBNO010000496.1:0-2973 GCA_963976775.1 uncultured Kordiimonadales bacterium | reverse complement strand
CGCTGCTGGCGGAGCGGCTGCCCGGCGTTTCGATCACCCAGTCCTCCGGCTTCACGCGGGAGTGGCGGGAGTTCGAGCGGACGAGCACGGCTGTGCTGAATGCCTATGTGCAGCCCATCATCGACCGCTACTTCAACCGCCTCGAGTCCCGCCTGCGCGACCGGGCCGTGACGGCCCCGTTGCAGGCCATGCAGTCGAACGGCGGCACCACCAGCTTTGCCAGCGCGCGCACTCACCCGCTTACCCTTGTCGAGTCGGGTCCGGCAGCCGGCGTGAACGGTGCCGTGGTCGTGGGTCGGGCGGCGGGCCTGCCCGATGTCATCGCCTTCGATGTCGGCGGCACAACGGCGAAATGCTCCCTGATCCGCGGCGGCATGGCCACGGTGAACACCGACTACTGGATCGAGAAGACCCGGCATCACCCCGGCTATCCGGTGAAGGCCCCCGTGGTGGACATTGTCGAGGTCGGTGCCGGTGGCGGTTCCATCGCGCGCATTGCCGCCGATGGGCGTCTGCGCGTCGGGCCGCAATCGGCGGGCGCGGAACCCGGTCCCGCCTGCTATGGCCGGGGCGGAATGGAGCCGACAGTCACCGACGCGAAGCTGCTGACCGGCGTTCTCGACACCAACCGTTTCTCCGGTGGCCGCCTCAGCCTGTCGATGGAAAGGGCGGCACAGGCCATGCAGCCGGTCGCAGATGCCCTGCGGGTCAGCATCGTGGAGGCCGCCGCCGCCGTCATCCGCCTGGCCGAGGCCAACATGATCAATGCGCTGAAGCTGGTTTCCGTCCAGCGCGGCCATGACCCCCGCGATTTCGCCATGCTCGCCTATGGCGGCGGCGGCGCCATGCATGCGGCCAGGCTGTCACGCGAACTGGGCACGAAGGAACTCGTCATTCCGCTCTATCCCGGCCTGTTCTCCGCCTGGGGCATGTTGGCGACTGCACCGCGCGTCGATCTGGTGCGCACGGTTCCACTGGACGGCGACAGCGCCCGCAGCAGCGATCTGCAGGCCATCCTGAACGACATGTCGACGGAGGCAGAAACCTATTTCGCCAGCGGCGGCAAGGCGGCGCCGCTGGACCTGACGGCCCGGATCGAACTGCGCTACCACGGGCAGGAGCACACAGTACCGGTCCCGGTCGATGCACGGCATGTCGATCTGCACGCCCTGATCGAGGCCTTTCACGCCGCCCATGAGCGCGCCTATACCTTCCGGCTGGACGACACGCGGGTGGAGGTCATCCAGTTCCATCTGGCGGCGGAGCAGAAGACACGCCTGCCGGAGTTCGTGACGCTGGACGGCACCGGACGCAGTCTCGACGCCGCGACCAGCGGGCGGCGACCGGTCCATTTCGGGGAAGACGGCATGCGCGAAACGCCCGTTCTGGATCGCGCCCTGCTGCCCCTGGAACAGCACATCGAAGGCCCTGTCGTGATCACGGAGCCGACCGCGACCACGCTGGTTCTGCCGGGACAAGAGGTGCATGTGGACAGGCTGGGTTTCCTGCACATCCGGGAGATGTAATCTCCTGATTGTGTCTGACATCCCGGCCTGATCTGCGACATCAGTCCCTGAGACCAAGCGGCACTTCCCCCCGGAGAGCAGATCGCTATTCTGGCGCCAAGAACACGGCAGTGTCCGATTTCCGGGGAGGAACAGAGAACATGCATCCTGGCGTACATGGGGCGGAGCGGCCCGAGAAACCGGCCTACATCATGGCATCCACCGGGGAAGTGGTGACCCATGGCGATCTCGACCGCCGGTCGAACATGGGGGCGCACTATTTCCGCTCCCTGGGACTGCAGCACGGCGACGCCATCGCGATCTGCATGGAGAACAACCGGCATTTCCTGGAGATCTGCTGGGCCGCCCATCGCGCCGGGCTCTATTACGCCTGTGCCTCCAGCTATCTGACCGCCCCCGAAGTCGCCTACATCGTGAACGACTGCGAGGCGAAGCTGTTCATCTCCTCCGCCTACAAGGCGGACATGGCGAAGGACATGCCCTCAGAGGTGCCGCATGTCGCGCACATGCTGATGGTCGGCGACCCCATCGACGGCTACAGCGACTGGGACGCCGCCATTGCCGACATGCCCCGTACGCCCATCGCCGACGAATGGGAAGGGCACGACATGCTCTATTCCTCCGGTACCACCGGGCGGCCGAAGGGCATCAAGATCGACATGGAGAACCGCAAGCTGGGCGAGGTTCGCCCGACGATGCAGGCCGTGCTGCAACTCTACGGCATGGACTCCGAGACCGTCTATCTCTCGCCAGCGCCGCTCTATCACGCGGCTCCGCTGCGCTACAATCTGCTGATGAACCGGATCGGTGCCACCACCATCCTGATGGAGCGGTTCGATCCGGAGCGCGCGCTGCAACTGATCGAGGAATACGGCTGCACCCACAGCCAGTGGGTGCCGACGATGTTCGTGCGTTTCCTGAAACTGCCGCAGGAAGTGCGGGCGAAGTACGATGTCTCCTCACTGAAGGTCGCGATCCATGCCGCCGCCCCCTGCCCTGTCGAGGTCAAGCAGCAGATGATGGATTGGTGGGGACCGGTGATCTACGAATATTATGCCGGTACCGAGGGCAACGGCTTCGTCGCCGCCAATCCGCACGAGTGGCTGGCGCATCCGGGTACCGTGGGCCGTGCCATCGTCGGCGAACTGAAGATCACCGACATGGACGACCCGGACAGGGAACTGCCTCAGGGCGAGATCGGTTCCGTCTTCTTTGCCGGTGGACCGACGTTCAACTACCACAATGATCCGAAGAAGACGGCTGAATCGCAGAATGCCAAGGGCTGGTCCACGCTCGGCGACGTCGGCTACCTGGACAAGGACGGCTTCCTGTTTCTGACCGACCGCAAGGCCTTCATGATCATCTCCGGCGGCGTCAACATCTACCCGCAGGAGATCGAGGACAGGCTGCTGCTGCATCCCGACGTGATGGATGCCGCCGTGTTCGG
>CAXBNO010000495.1:0-2981 GCA_963976775.1 uncultured Kordiimonadales bacterium | reverse complement strand
GATCGGGCTGGAGGGCGGCAGCATCGAGGTACCGCGCGGGTCGCGGATCGGCGCGGTGGCGCAGGAGGCACCGGGCGGCAACCTGCCGGCCATCGATGCCGTGCTGGCCGCCGATACCGAGCGCCACACCCTGCTGCAGGAAGCCGAGACAGCGACCGACGGCCACCGGATCGCGGAGATCCAGACCCGGCTGGCCGACATCGGCGCCTATGCCGCCCCGGCCAAGGCGGCGACGATCCTGGCCGGTCTCGGCATCCTGGAGGATCGCCAGAACCTGCCGTGCAACTCCTTCTCCGGTGGCTGGCGGATGCGGGTCGCGCTGGCGGCAGCGCTGTTCTCGGAGCCGGAGATCCTGCTGCTGGACGAACCGACGAACCATCTGGATCTGGAGGCGGCGCTGTGGCTGGAGGGGTTCCTGGCGAGCTATCCCCACACCATCGTCATCGTCAGCCATGACCGCGACCTGCTGAACCGCGCCGTCACCGACATCCTGCACCTGGACGACCAGAAGCTGACGCTCTACCCCGGCGGCTACGACACCTTCGAGGAACGCCGCCGCATGGCGCAGCGGCATCAGGTGGCGCTGGCCAACCGCCAGTCGGCGGAACGCGAACGCATCCAGGCCTTCGTAGACCGCTTCCGCTACAAGGCCTCCAAGGCACGCCAGGCGCAGAGCCGCCTGAAGATGCTGGCGAAGATGCAGCCGGTGGCGGCCATGATGGAGAACCGCGCGCCGCGTTTCCCCTTCGCCGAGCCGACGAAACTGTCGCCACCGGTGGTGCATATGGACAATGCTGCGGTCGGCTATGAGCCCGGCAAGCCCGTGCTGCGCCGCCTGGGCCTGCGCATCGACGAGGATGACCGGATCGGGCTGCTGGGGGCCAATGGCAACGGCAAGTCCACCCTGTCAAAGCTGATCGCCGGGCGGCTGCAGGCGGAATCGGGGGAAGTCCGGCGTTCGTCGAAGTTGAAGATCGGCTTCTTCGCCCAGCACCAGATCGAGGATCTGTCACCCGACCGCTCCGCCCTGGCGCACATGCGTGACGTGCGGCCCCATGATCCGGAGCAGCGGCTGCGCACCCGGCTGGACGGCTTCGGGCTGGACGCCAAGCGGGTGGATACCCCGGCGGGGGAGCTGTCGGGCGGCGAGAAATCCCGGCTGGCGCTCTGTCTGATGGCGCAGAGCGAGCCGCAGATGCTGATCCTCGACGAGCCGACCAACCATCTGGACATCGACAGCCGGGAAGCACTGGTGCAGTCGCTGAACGACTTTCCCGGCGCTGTGATCCTGGTCAGCCATGACGCGCATCTGGTGGAGGCGGTGGCCGACCGGCTCTGGCTGGTGGATGGCGGCACTGTCACCGCGTTCGACGGCGACATGAGCGACTATCGCCGCAAGGCGCTGGGCGATGCGGCGGAGGAGCGGAAGTCCCGCAAGGGCGCCGAGGTGGTCCCGACGGAGTCGAAGTCGGACCGCAAGGAGGCCCGCAAGGCCGCGGCGGACGCGCGCAAGCGGCTGGTGCCCTATCGCAAGGCGGTCAAGGTGGCGGAGCAGGAGATGGAGAAGATCTCCGCCATGCTTGCCCGCGTCGAGGTGCGGCTGCGCGATCCGGAAATCTATGCCGGACCGCAGGAAGAGGTCGCCCGCCTGACCCGCGCCAAGGCCGACGGGGAGCGTGCCCTGGCCAATGCCGAAGCCGCCTGGATGAAGGCGGAGGAAGCACTGGAACAGGCGCAGCAGGAGGCCGACGCGGCCTGAGTGAAGAGGAGCGGATGACCGACATCAGCCTGACCCGACTTTCCGATATTGACGAAGCTGCCATCATCGACCTGATGAACGATCCGTCGGTGCGGCGGCACATGCCCCTGCTCGATGCCGGCTTCTCGGCGGCGGACTGCCGTGCCTTCCGCGCCACGAAGCAGGAAATGTGGGATCGTCATGGGTTTGGCCCTCAGGCCATCCTGATCGATGGGCAGTTCGCGGGCTGGGGCGGGTTGCAACCGCAGGACGGGGATGCGGATTTCGCGCTGGTGCTGCACCCGGCACACTGGGGCGCGGGCCTGCGCATCTTCCGGCTGTTTCGTGACGAGGCCTTCGGACCCATGGGTCTCGACAGCATCACCGCCCTGCTGCCCCCGGACCGGGCGAACCGGAGAGCCATCCTGCGGCTGGGCTTCGTCGAGGAGGGTCCGGTGACAGTCGATGGCGCAGCCTTCATCCGCTTCCGGCTGCATGGCTCAGGCGTCTAGATCGGTCCGCTGCTTGATTGCGGCACCGGGCCGCGCCGGTTCAGTTGGCGCGGGAGCTGAAGGGGACGTAGCGCCCGTCTTCGATGCTGTCGAAGAATTCGTTCACCTGCGGGTGTTCCACCGGATCGCCGGATTCATCCCAGAGCAGGTTCTGTTCCGAGACATAGGCGATGTAGGTGGTCTCGTCGTTCTCCGCCAGCAGGTGATAGAACGGCTGGTCCTTGCGCGGCCGTACCTCGGCCGGAATGGATTCCCACCATTCCTCCGTATTGTTGAACTGGGGATCAACGTCGTAGATCACGCCCCGGAACGGAAAGAGGCGGTGACGCACGATGTCGCCAATCCTGAACTTCGCCTCGGGCAACTGGATCAAGTGAACGCTCCGCCATCTGTGCTGGTTGGTTGCAGCCGTCATAGATGCGAATTTCAGGCCATCAGGTCAATGGCGGAGATGGATGGCACATACGA
Organism: uncultured Kordiimonadales bacterium; assembly: GCA_963976775.1. Taxonomy (GTDB): domain Bacteria; phylum Pseudomonadota; class Alphaproteobacteria; order Minwuiales; family Minwuiaceae; genus Minwuia. Next base: position 263 of record CAXBNO010000495.1, on the reverse strand, counting down.
AAACGCCGCCGGGGAGGGGCCGGCGGCGTCTTGTTCGTCCCAGGCGGAGGAGTGCGTCGTTCCTGTAATGCCTGTATGTCCGATAGATGGGGTGCCGCTGCCGATATCCAAGTGATACGGATCACAACCCGGATTCCCGGCTGACCGTGCGGGTCTGTCGTGTTACCTATCTAACCGGTTTGGACCACCCCTCTCCCGGTTTGTCTGTGTGGGCCACGCCTCCCCTCTCCCCCTCCCGACCACCCACGGGAGTATCCTGAATG
>CAXBNO010000494.1:0-2983 GCA_963976775.1 uncultured Kordiimonadales bacterium | reverse complement strand
CGAGATCGCCTATGCCAACGTCGGTCATGCGTACTCGGCGGAGGGGCGGTTCGCGGAATCGCTGCCGTATCTGGAGAAGGCGGTGGCCATGCGTCCCGACGACGCCGATACCCGCTTCAACTATGCCTCGTCACTGCTCGGAACGGGCGATCTGGAAAAGGGCTGGGCCGAATACGAATGGCGACTGGACCGTCGTCGCGGTGACTCCGTGGTCTTCGTCCATGACCTGCCGCGCTGGCAGGGCGAGGACATTTCCGACAAGACCCTGCTGATCTCCGACGAACAGGGCATCGGCGATGCCATCATCTTCGCCAGCGCCTTCCAGGAAGTCATCGACCTGGCCGGTCACGTCATCATCGAATGCGACCGCCGACTGGTGAGCTGGTTCCAGCGTTCCTTTCCGCAGGCGACGGTGCATCGGCATGTCACCTTCCGGTCCAACAACAAGATCCACCGCCACTATGGCTGGCTGAAGGATGACGAGGTTCCGAAGCCGGACCTGTTCATTCCCTCCGGTTCCCTTTTCAGCCTGCTGCGTCCGGACATGGAGAGCTTCCGGCGCGGCGACAGCTATCTGACGCCGGACCCGGAGCGGGTGGCTTTCTGGAAGGCGCGGTTCGATGCGCTGGGGGAGGGACCAAAGGTCGGCCTCTGCTGGTCCGGTGGTTTCGTGACCCCGATCCGTTCCAGGGGCTACATGTCGCTCAGCGATTTCCAGCCGTTCTTCGATCTGGCGGAGAAGGGCGCGCACTTCATCGACGTCATGTACAAGGACGCCAGCGAGGATCGCGCCCGTCTGAAGACGGAATTCGGTGTCGATCTGCATGACTGGGACGACATCGACCGTCGCAACGAACTGGACGAGGCGGCGGCCTATACCGCCGCGCTGGACTTCGTCGTGTCGATCTCCTCGTCGCCCGTGGCCATCGCGGGTGCGGTGGGCGTGCCGACTGTCACCCTGCTGCACAAGCCTGACCGGTTCCACTTCGGGGCGGGGATCGAGCCATGGTTCCCCAAGGCCGAGATCTTCGTTGCCACCAACCGTGCCGAATGGCCGTCCGTGCCCTGCAAGGCGGCCCGCATCGCGACGGGGCGGCGGCTGGGTCTGGAACCGGCACAGGAGCGCAGCGATGCATGACCTTGTCCCGATCATCGTCCAGGCCCGTACCGGCTCGACCCGGTGTCCGGCCAAGGTGATGCGGCCCGTCGCCGGACGCCGACTGATCGACTACACGCTGGATGCGCTGGAGCGGTGTCGCGTTGCCCGTCCGCTGATCGTGGCAACGTCGGACGATAGGCTGGATGATGCGCTGGCCGCCCATTGCACAGGTCGCAACGTGCCTGTGGTCCGTGGACCGCTGGACGATGTGGCCGGTCGCTTCCGGACCGTGCTGGAACGCTTTCCTGTCCGTGCATTCGTCCGGGTCTCCGGCGACAGCCCGCTGATCGACCGGCGACTGGTCGATGATGCGGTAACTCAGTTCCGCAGTGATGACGCCGATATCGTGACCAACGTCTTCCCGCGCACCTTCCCCAAGGGGCAGTCGGTCGAGGTGGTGTCTTCGGAAGCCTTCCTGTCGGCGGAAGCGGAAATGACCGATGCGTCGGACCGCGAGCATGTGACCCCCTGGTTCTATCGCAGCCCTGATCGCTATCGCATCGTCAATATCACCTCCGAGTTCGACAGCGGTGAAGCGTCCATGGTCGTGGATACGGAGGAGGATTTCGAACGCTTCCGTGCCATCGCCCGTGATCTGAACGCGCCGACCTGGCGCTATCGCTGGGACGAACTCGCAGAGCTGCCCCGGATTGCGGGCCGCGTGGCACCGTGATCCAGGCGGGGATCATCGGCCTGGGCGTGGGTGAGCGCCACATCGGTGGCTATGAACGCCATCCCGAATGTCGCGTCACGCGACTGGCTGACTTCTGCCCCACCAAGCGGGCTGACGTGCTTACCCGGTTCCCGGACCGGGAAATTGCCGACCATGCGGACGCCGTGCTGGACGACCCGGATGTCTCCATCGTTTCCATCGCCTCCCATGACCAGGATCATTTCGCCCAGGTGATGCGGGCGCTGGACGCCGACAAGCATGTATTTGTCGAGAAGCCGCTGGTGCTGGAGATCGATCATGCGCGCCAGGTCAGAGCGAAACTGAACCAGAAGCCGCACCTGAAGATCTCTTCCAACCTGATCCTGCGCCGCTGCCCCCGCTTCCTGAAACTCAGGGCTGACATTGCGGCAGGGGATTATGGCCGCCTGTTCCACATCGACGCCGATTACCAGTATGGCCGCATCCACAAGCTGCTGGGCGGCTGGCGTGGTGAACTGCCGGGCTACAGCCTGGTGTTGGGTGGCGCGGTTCACATGATCGACCTGGTGCTGTGGCTGACCGGCGACCGCGCGGTGGAGGTGACTGCGATGGGCAACCGCATCGCCACCGCCGACAGCGCCTTCGCCAACTTCGACCTGGTGCAGGCGCTGGTTCGTTTCGAGAGCGGAATGGTGGCCAAGATCGGCTGCAACGGCGGCTGCGTGCACCCGCATTTCCACAAGCTGGAGGTCTACGGCACGGACGCCAGTTTCGTTAACGGTTTGGAAAGTGCGTTTGTTTACCGTGATCGGCATCCCGGCAGAAGGCCGGAAACAATGAGGGAGGCCTATCCCGGTGTCGACAAGGGTGACCTGTTACATGATTTCGTGGACGCGGTGCTGCATGACCGCGCGCCGGAGGTGAATGCAGATGACGTATTCCGCTCCCTCGCCGTCTGTTTCGCCATCGAACGCGCCGCTCACACCGGCAAGTCCGTCGCTGTCGAGCAGCTCTGACAATTCCGACTTCCGCCAGATCCATTTCGGCCGTCCGATCATCGGCGAGGCGGAGCGCCGTGCTGTGCTGGAGGTGCTGGAAAGCCCGATCCTGGTCCACGGCCCGCGGGCGCTGAAGTTCGAGGAGGATTTCGCCGCCTTCGCCAATGGCGGGCA
>CAXBNO010000493.1:0-2984 GCA_963976775.1 uncultured Kordiimonadales bacterium | reverse complement strand
GTCGCCTGCTGGGGCTCGATGCGGAGCAGATGGCCCGCGCCTTCGGCATTGCCGGAACCATGGCCGCCGGGCTGAAGAGCCAGTTCGGCACCGATTGCAAGCCGTTCCACGCGGGCCGGGCGACGGAGGCCGGTCTGATGGCCGCCACCATGGCCGCGCGCGGCTTTACCTCCCGCAGTGACATACTGGATTGCGAACAGGGTTTCGCGGCGACCCATTCGAAGCACTTCAATCCGGAGGCGGCGGTGGGTGACGCGCCGGGCGGCGGCTTCCACGTCCGCAACAACCTGTTCAAGTATCATGCGGCCTGTTACCTGACCCACGCCGCCATCGAGAGCGGGCGGCAGATCCGGGCCGAACATGCCCCGGCCCTGGACGAGGTCGCCGCCGTCTCCATCCAGGTGGAGAAGGGCGCGGACCGCGTCTGCAACATCGCGGAGCCCGCGACGGGGCTGGAGACCAAGTTCTCGCTGCGCATGACCACCGCCTTCGCGCTGGCCGGTATCGATACGGCGGGTATGGTCAACTACACGGCGGCCAATGCCACCGACCCGCGCCTGACGGCACTTCGCGACCGGGTGCAGATCGATCTGGCCAGCGGGATCTCCGCCACCTTCTCCAATGTGACGGTGACCCTGAAGGATGGCACGCGGCTGCAGGCAAGCCACGACAGCGGCATTCCCGCCGCTGATGTGGGCATGCAGGGAAAGCGAATCGGGGCCAAGTTCGATGCCCTGGCCAAGCCGGTGATCGGCGACAACCGATCCGGTGCACTTCGCGCGGCGCTGGAGAATATCGAGACTGCTCCCTCCATCGCCGAAATCATGCAGATCGCCGCCTGATCCGAACGGTGACCCACGCGTGGTGATGTGCGGCCCTTCTGCGCGCGCCCACTTTCAGAACGAGAGATACCAGATGTCCACGAAGCCCAGGGACCTGACCGCGCTGGTCGATCCGAAGTCCATCGCTGTCATCGGTGCGTCCAATGAACCCTACAAGTTCGGTGGTCGGCCCATCCGATACATGCGCGAAGCGAAGTTCGCGGGGCCGATCTATCCGATCCATCCCCGCGACAAGGAGATCCAGTGCCTGAAGGCCTATGCGGATATCCGCGACGTGGGCCAGCCCATCGACATGGCCATCATCACCATCCCCGCCCCCGGCGTGGCAGACGTGGTTGATGCCTGTGCGGAGGCGGGCGTGAAATCCTGCGTGATCTTCTCCTCCGGTTTCTCCGAGGTCGGAGGCGAGGCGCACGAGTGGCAGGAACGGATCTCCGCGACCGCAGCACGCTCGGGCCTGCTGGTGCTCGGCCCCAACTGCCTCGGCACCCTTACGCCGCGCGGCTGGGCCATCGGCACCTTCAGCACCATGTTCGACCACGGCTGGCCTGTTCCGGGGCACCTGACCATCATGACCCAGTCCGGCGCAGTGGGCGGCCATATCCTTGTTGCCGCACGCGAACGCGGGCTGGGCATCCGTACCTGGGTGGCAACCGGCAACGAATCCGACGTGGATGTCGCCGACTGCATCGCCTTTGGCGCGACAGACCCGGAAACGAAGGTCATCGCCGCCTACATGGAGGGCTGCAAGCATCCCGAGCGGCTGATCACGGCACTGAAGATGGCCCGGGACGCGGGCAAGCCGGTGATCTGCATGAAGGTCGGATCGTCGGAGGTGGGGGCCGCCGCCGCCGCGACACATACCGCGTCCCTGGCCGGTGCGGATGCCGTCTTCGATGCGGTCTTCCGCCAGTACGGCGTCTATCGCGCCCGCAGTCTGGACGAGATGATGAATGTCGCCGGTGCGGCGCTGGTCAGCCCCCTGCCGAAGGGACGCAGGCTGGGCATCGTCACCGTTTCCGGTGGTGCCGGGGTGATGGCGGCCGACGCCGCCGCCGATCTGGGCCTTGAAGTGCCGGAACTGCCCGCCGTGGCACAGAAGGCCGTGAAGGACGCCCTGCCCTATGCCGCCGCGCGCAACCCGGTCGATGTGACCGCGACAGCGACGAATGAATTCCACCTGCTGCAGCAGGGCCTGGAGGCCATGCTGAGCCATGGCAACGTGGACATGACCGTGATCTTCCTCTCCACCGTCGGTTTCAGCCCGCGGATCATGGAGGGGCTGAGCGAGATATTCCCTGCCATCAGGAAGAAATACCCGGACGCGATCATGGCTGTCTCCATGATGTGCACGCCGGAGAACCGCCGCAAGTTCGAGGACAATGGCTATCTGGTGATCGAGGATCTGAACGATGCCGTGGAGATCCTCGCCGCCCTGACCCAGATCCGCGAAAGCCTGGAACGGCCGGACAGCGCCGATGGCCTGGAACCGCCGGGCGTGCTGTCACACATCCCGACCGGCGCGCTGAACGAGGCGGAGGCTGCCGGACTGCTGTCGGAATCCGGGCTGCAGTTCCCGACCATTCATGTCGCCACCAATGCTTCCGAAGCAGAGGCCGCCGCGCGCAAGATCGGCGGACCGGTGGCAATGAAGGTGCTCTCGGGCGCCATCCAGCACAAGAGCGACATTGGAGGTGTTCGCCTGAACGTCACTGCCGACCTTGCGGCAGAGGCCTATGCCGGGATCATGAGCGCCGTCGGCAACCACGAGCCCAACACACCACTGGATGGTGTCCTGGTTGCCCCGATGGCACCGAAGGGCGTCGAGACCATCATCGGTGTACAGAACGATCCTGTCTTCGGTCCCGTGGTGATGTTCGGCCTCGGTGGCGTGTTCGTCGAGGTACTGAAGGACGTGACCTTCCGGCTTGCGCCATTCAACGAGGCCGAGGCGCACCGGATGATCCGCGAATTGAAGGGCCTGCCGCTGCTGCAGGGCGCGCGTGGTGCCGAACCGGTCGACCTCGACGACCTGGCCCGGACGCTGTCGAAGGTCTCGGTCTACGCTGCGGCGCAGGGCGACCAGTTCACCTCCATTGACATCAACCCCTATGTGGCACTGCCGAAAGGCGGCGTGGCGCT
>CAXBNO010000492.1:0-2995 GCA_963976775.1 uncultured Kordiimonadales bacterium | reverse complement strand
GCACAGATCGGTCAATGGGTCGTCATCGGCAGGCCTCGGTGTACCCTGCATTCACTACGGCACCGCCAACGAAACCCTGTCCAATACCCGGATGCGTCAGGCGGAGCGGCTGTTGTTGCCCTTCGCTTCGACCGCGGAGGGAACCGCCGATACCATCATCGGTGTCGGACTCTACAGCTCCCGCCGCAAATGGCCGGACCAGCCGCCATTGATGCCGTCCGACATTGTCCAGATACCCTGCTCGGAGATATGATTTCCGCCGACACCATGACGCACGTGCGTCGTTCCACCCAGGACACCGAGGCCTGCCGATGACGACCCATTGCCCGATCTGTGCCCGACCGACCGAGCAGGCGGTCCGCCCGTTCTGTTCCAGGCGCTGTGCCGATGTCGATCTCAAGCGCTGGCTTTCGGAGGACTACGTCCTGCCCGGAACGGAGCCTGCGGATTTCGAGGACCTGGAGCCGGGTGACCTGCGTCACTGAGCAGGTGGGGCAGACAGCCTGAGAATCAGGCGGCCTGATCGGCCACGCCGGGGTCCTTCGTCGCCATGAAGCGCACATCAGGCCAGTCCTGCTGGGCGCGTTCCAGGTGCCAGGCGTTGCGCGCCAGAAAGACCGGATCGCCCTCGTGATCATCGGCGATGGAGGCGCCATTCTCGTCACCGAAGCGCTTGATCATGTCCGTGGTGTCGGCAAAGACCCAGCGCGCGGTGAACAGCTCCGTCGATTCGAAGCGGACCGGCAGGTTGTATTCGGTCTTGATCCGCTCCGCGAGCACGTCGAACTGCAGCGCGCCAAGCACGCCGACCACCCAGTCCGAACCAATACGCGGCCGGAAGACACGGGCCACGCCCTCCTCCGCCAGTTGCTTCAGCGCTTCGCCCAGATGCTTGGCACGCAGCGGGTCGGTCGCGCGTACCCGCTGCAGCAGTTCCGGCGCGAAGCTCGGCACGCCACGGAAGCGGATCTCCTCCCCCTCCGTCAGCGTGTCGCCGATGGATAGCTGGCCATGGTTCGGAATGCCGATGATATCGCCGGGCCAGGCTTCCTCGGCGGTTTCCCTGTCTCCGGCGAGGAACATCACCGGATTGTGGACAGCCAGCTGCTTGCCGGTGCGGACGTGTTTCAGCCGCATGCCGCGCCTGAAATGGCCCGATACCAACCGCACGAAGGCGACACGGTCGCGGTGCTTCGGATCCATGTTGGCCTGCACCTTGAAGACGAAGCCTGAAACCTTCGGCTCCGTCGGCTGGACAGTGCGACTGGTGGTGACCTGCGGCCGCGGCGCGGGGGCGTCGCTGCCCAGCATGTTCATCAGGTCCTGCACGCCGAAGGCGTTCACGGCACTGCCGAAGAACACCGGCGTCATGTTGCCTTCGCGGTAGGCCTGACCGTCGAAGGCGGGGCAGAGCTCACGCGCCATCCCGGCCTCCTCGCGCAACTGCGCCGCCGCACGCTGGCCCAGCCTGGTATCCAGTTGCGGATCGTCCAGGCCGTTCAGTTCGGCGGTCACCTCGCCCTGCTTCTCGCGGCTGCGGGCCATCAGTACCAGCCGGTCGCGCATCAGGTCGTAACACCCCTGGAAATCCCGTCCCATGCCGATGGGCCAGTTGGCGGGGGTGACGTCCAGTGCCAGATCCTGCTCGATCTCGTCCATCAGTTCGAACGGGTCGCGGGCCTCACGGTCCATCTTGTTGACGAAGGTGATGATGGGCACGTCACGCAGCCGACAGACCTCGAACAGTTTCCGGGTCTGGGACTGGATGCCACGGGCCGCGTCGATCACCATGATCGCGGAATCGACGGCGGTCAGAACCCGATAGGTATCCTCCGAGAAGTCCTCATGCCCCGGCGTGTCCAGCAGGTTGAACGTGTGCGGGCCATAGTCGAAGGTCATGACGGAGGCGGAGACGGAGATACCGCGATCCTGTTCGACCTTCATCCAGTCGGAGCGCGCACGACGCTGGTCGCCACGCGCCTTGACCGCGCCGGCCAACTGGATCGCACCGCCGAACAGCAGCAGCTTCTCGGTCAACGTGGTCTTGCCGGCGTCCGGATGGGCGATGATGGCAAAGGTCCGCCGCCGCCCGGTTTCTGTCTCCAATGCATTCATGCGCGGGGGATAGCCGAAATGCGCTGGCTTGGGGAGGGGTATTCTGGCTGCGGCGGAGACGCGCGCCCGGCGGAATGCTATCGCTATGACGATTCATCGTGCGATGCCGCTGCACCGGCCCGCTCCCCCACCCGGCCACCCAGTCAGAATGATCCCGTGGGTGGCCGGGTGGGGGAGCGGGCCGGTGCAGTGCCTCTCAGCGGCATCGCCAGATGCATTGGAATATTGGGGAGAGTGACCATGCGGATGATTGATCTGTTCGACCAGGGGGCGCGACAGTTCCCGGACCGGGACTGCCTTTCGGACGGGCAGAACGGCTGGAGCTACGCCACCGTCCGCACCCTGACACAGCGGATCGCCGCCGGTCTGCGGGGGGAGGGGATCGGAACCGGCGCCCGCATCGCCGTCTGGTCACCCAATCACGCGATGGCATATGCCTGTGTGCTGGCCATCAGCCGCCAGAACGGCATCTGGGTCCCGATCAACGCCCGCAATGCGCTGGAGGAGAACATCTACGTCCTGGACAACAACCAGACGGAGATCCTGTTCGTGCACTCCAGATTCGCGGAGCATGTCGCAAGGGTGCAGGCGGAGGTGCCTTCGATCCGGCTGGTGGTGACGACGGATGCACCGGTCGAGGGTCTGCCGTTTCTGGATGACTGGATGCCGGTCGATCCGGAGCCTGCGCCGGATCCGCTGCTGCCGCCCGAGACCATCTGCTCCCAGATGTCGTCCGGCGGCACCACCGGGCGGCCCAAGGGCGTCATGCTGAGTACGCGCGCCTGGGAGACGATGGTGGCAACGTTCCACGTCATGATGCCGGTGACATCGCCGCCGGTGCATCTGATGGTGGCGCCGATGACCCATGCAGCGGGCGGTG
>CAXBNO010000491.1:0-3012 GCA_963976775.1 uncultured Kordiimonadales bacterium | reverse complement strand
CTTCTCCATCGGCAACTGGAAGATCTGCGCCATCGCCATGTGGGGAATGGTCGGGAACTGGCAGCCGTCATGCAGCGTGATGCCGCCATCCGCATCTGCCTCGATGGTGCAATTGAGAGGTTCCATCGGTGCATGGGCCAGCAGCGGGAAGTAGAATGTCTGCTCCACCGTCTGCACAGCCTTTTCCATCGGTGCTGGAGCATTCTTCAGCACGTTGTAGGTAGGCGCGGTGTTCAGAGCGGCTTCGATTTCCGCGCGAATGGCGGTCGAATCGCGGTTCTCTGCCTTCGACATGTCCCATTCAACCGAGATCGCCTCCCGCGCCTGGAACGCTGCCCAGGTGTTCTCTGCGAAGACAGCCACGCCCGCCCGGTTGGGCAGGGTCGCGGCGCGGATAAAGCCCCGGACGTTCCCGGCACCGGAATCATCGAAGCCATTGACCAGTCCGCCATAGCGCGGCGGGCGAGCAATGACCGCGACCATCTGGTTCGGCAGATGAACGTCCATGGCAAACCGGGCCTGACCGTTCCCCTTGATGGCACTGTCCAGACGCCGGACATTGGCGTTCCCGATCAGTTTCCACGACTCGGGATCCCTGAATGCCGGGTTGTCCGGCACCTGCATTGCGGCAGCGGCACCCACGAAGTCACCCAGTGGTGCGGACTGTCCGCTCCCCTGAACCTGGCCATCAACGATGTCCAGTCCTGCCGGATCAACATTCCACTGCTTCGCCGCCGCGCCGATCAGCATCTCCCGCGCCGCCGCGCCTGCGGTCCGGTACTGCATGAAGGAATTGGCCATGGCGGTTGATCCGCCGGTACCCTGGAACTGGCCGAATGCCAGATTGGCGTAGAGTTGCGGGTTGGAAGGCGCGAAGTCGAAATCAACCTGGTCCATGGTGACGCCAAGTTCTTCCGCCACCAGCGTGGAGAGGCCCGTTGCCGGACCCTGCCCCATCTCGAAATGCTTGACGATCACGGTGACACGGCCATCCGTGCCGATCCGCACGAATGGGTTGAAATCACTCCCGGCGTCCCCGGCGGCCAGTACACCATCGGTGCCCGCGCCGACGACAAGCACGGCGGCCAGCGCCGACGCGCCCTTCAGGAATCCACGACGGTTTGTCTGAATGCTCATGCTCAGGCCTCCAGGATTTCGGATGCGCGCTGGATACCGGCGCGAATGCGTTGATAGGTGGCGCAGCGGCAGGCGTTGCCGTGCATGTAGTCGTTGATTTCCTCCACGGAGGGATTCCGGTTCGTGGACAGCAAACCGACTGCTGACATCACCTGCCCGGACTGGCAATAGCCACACTGCACGACGTCCAGTTCGACCCAGGCCTGCTGCACGGCCTGCGCGACCTTGCCCTCCACACCTTCGATCGTGGTGATCTCCGCGTCGCCAACATCCTCCACGTAGGTCTGGCAGGATCGCGTCGGCTCTCCGTCCAGGTGGACGGTGCAGGCGCCGCAGGATGCGACGCCACAGCCGAACTTCGTACCCGTCAGCTTCAGTTCATCGCGTATCACCCACAACAGCGGGGTGCCCGGCTCCGCGCTGACCTTGCGCACGGTGCCATTCAGTTTCAGGTCGATTGCCATGGTTCTGTCTCCGAGGACATGCGTGTCGAACGAGAGGTAAACTCGAGAGTTTAGCCTAGCCCTGATCCGGTATCGTGTAAACGGACAAGTTTACCTTTGGATTGACCGCGCCGCCTTGACGACCCTATAGAACTGACCATGGACCAATCAGATTCACCGCCCACCGAGAAGCGCGACCTCGTGATCGCTGCCGCCGAGGCCGAGTTTCGCGAGAACGGCTATGCCGCCGCAAGCATGGACCGGGTGACGGCACGGGCCGGGGTCTCCAAACGCACCGTCTATCGCTACTTCGAGAGCAAGGAAGCCCTGTTCCATGCCATCGTCGCCAATCTCTGGGGCCGCTTCGCCGATAGCCTGGATCTGCACTACGAGAAAGGTCGCGACATCCGGGATCAGCTGACCGACCTGGCACGGGCGGAAGGTGATCTGCTGTCGTCCGAAGACACCATGATGATGGTCCGCATGGTGATGAGCGAGGTGCTGCGCCGTCCGGAACTGGCGGAGATAATGCAGGACAAGATAGACTTCCGGGCATCCTTCGTGGACATGCTGCAGCAGGCCTCCGACGACGGCCAACTACGGGTCGATGACCCTGCCATGGCCGCCGACGAGTTTCTGGCCCTGATCAAGGCCAAGGCGTTCTGGCCCGTGGTGATGGGGGAACCGGTCATCAGCCGGACCGAGATGGACCGCATCATCGCCAGCAGCGTCGAGATGATGATGTGCCGCTACGGCATTGGCGACAACGGGCGCGCCTGACGGAATATGTCTCCCGCCAGCGCTGGCCCGGTGATCCCTTGACGACGGCTCCCTGACAGTGCGGTTTCCGGTTTCCACACTGTCAGGGTTCCAATACTCCGGATCTACACCACGTGGTTCAGGTCATAGCCCCTGAAGGTCGTGCCGATCTTCTGGATGTCCTGCAGCACGCCGGGGTCGATCAGGCTTGGTTCCTCGCCGGCGGCGGTCTGGAAGCCGATGGAGTCGGACAGGCCGCCGAAGCGTTCCTCAATGCGGCTGGCGATCACGTCCCAGGTGCCGTGGGCGCAGAACAGGTCGACCACGTCGTCGGAGACTTCCGCCGCCATCTCGTCCCAGCGCTGCTGTACCGACATGCGGTGGAGTTTCTCGCCCAGATCCAGCAGGTCATGCTGTTCGAACACGGGCCAGTAGGTGCGGGTCGAGCCGTAGAAGGCGACGCGGTAGCGGACCCAGTCGTACATCTTGCGGACCTCTTCCTCCGTCTTGCCGGTGGCAATGAAGCCACCGCCGGAAATCTCGAAGTTCTCGCGGCTGCGTCCGCCGCGTTCGAAACCGGTCTCCAGCTCCTTCATGATGACGTTCTCGATGTATTTCCGGGTGCAGAAGCCGTGCAGCCGGACCCCGTCGCAGACATGGCCCGCGACGCGCA
>CAXBNO010000490.1:0-3016 GCA_963976775.1 uncultured Kordiimonadales bacterium | reverse complement strand
CGTCGGCTTCTTCGTCGGTGCGCGGGAACTCGCCCATGGGCGGAAGGATCGCACCGACGCCGCAGCGCACCGCCGGAAGGTAAGCGCTGTTGTCGGGAACATCTCCAGACTCCGCAGCCTGCGATCCGCCGCCACGCCGGGTGTCGCACGCATGGAGGACGAGGTCTTTCAGCGCGAGATGAGCAGCACGGATCGCCGCCTCAGCAACGCCGCGATCCTGGAATGGAACCGCCGTCGCGAAACCGCCGGAGAACCCGGCCGGTCCTGACCGGGACCATGCCCGGCACTTCGGCTGGACCTGTGATCCGGGCGACAGACGTTAACGCGGCGAAAATGCTGTAGCCTGTATCCAGTCGCCCGAATGTCCCGCAGGAGCACGTCAACGCTCACCCGGGAGCAAGCGACTGGCAAGGATGAGGTACGGTGACCCAGGAAGGCGCGACCAACTGGCAATACGGCACGTGTCCGCTCGACACGCCCCCTGACGCGTTCGGGCCGTTTGCCGATCTGGTGGCCAAGTGGCACGGCAAGTGCGCGACCGGCGACAGGCTTCCCCTGCGCCGCGCCTTCGATTTTGCCGACTTCCGGGGCTGGTGGGGCCGCGTCGCCATCGCCCGGATCACGCATGACCCCTTCGACGTCCGCTTCGTGCTCTGGGGAACCAGGCTCACCGACTGGTGGGGTGTGGACTATACCAACCGCCAGCTCGGTTCCGCCGCCGCCAATCCTGACGCCTGGCGGAGCACGGAATTCCGCTACTTCGAGGCCATGGCGCGGCATCCCTTCATCGGCATCGCCAGCGGCAACCTGGCCCAGCACGACCGGTCCTACATCACCGTCCTCGGCCTGGATCTGCCCCTGTCGCAGGACGGCCACGATCTCTCTCACGCCCTGACCGTGCATGTGGAGATGAAGCAGGGCGAGTCGGTGGAAGGGTTCCTGCCGGATTGTCCGATGGCACGGTTCGGACCGCTCGATCTTGACAGGTGAAGCGGCGGCTGACGCCGGAACAGGCCCGCCATCGCGATCAGAGTCGGAAGCCGCTACACTCAGGCAGTCCGGACCTGGGGAGCGGGGCGACCGGACGACCCAAGGGGAGGAAAGAATGATCTATGATTTCACGGAATGTGGACCTGACCGCGTCGTCAGTGGCATCGGCGCGCTGAAGGAACTGCCGGGCATCGTCGAGCAGTTGGGCGTCAGGCGCGCGCTCGTGCTCACCGGCCGGACCCTGGCGACAAAGACAGACCTGGTCGCAAGGGTCGAGCGCGCGCTCGGCGCGGCACACGCCGGCACCTTCGCCGAATGCGGCCAGCATGTACCCGCAGGCACTGTCGATGCCTGCGTCGCGGAGGCGAAGGAGGCGCAGGCCGACGTCCTCGTCGTCTTCGGCGGCGGCAGCCCGATCGACACCGCCAAGATGGTCGTCATGCAACTGGTCGAAGCAGGCCACGCCGTGCCGCAACAGATCGTCATTCCGACGACACTCTCGGCAGGCGAGTTTACCTACGCCGCCGGCATCACGGACGAAACGACACGCGTCAAGCACGTCCATGTCGATCCGGCGACGCAACCGGGTGTGATCCTCTACGATCCGGAACTGACACAGGCAACGCCGACCGAACTCTGGCTCACGACGGGCCTCAAGGCCCTCGACCATGCGATCGAGGGGCTCTGGTGGCCGGTCTGTCATCCGTTCCTGGAAACACTCCGGCTTGGCGCCATCGCCGATCTCACGGCGCATCTGGCCCGTTCAAGCGACCCGAATGCGCTGGAGGACCGGCTAGCCTGCCAGCACGCGGCGTGGAAATCGATCTGGGGCCTGTTGAGCGCCAGGAACGTCGGTTTCCGGCTGAGCCACCCGCTGGGTCACCAGATCGGCGCGCGCTGGGACGTTCCGCACGGTGTCACCTCCTGCATCGCACTCCCGGTCGCCGCGCGCTTCCTGCACGAGCGGACCCGCGACGCGCAGGCGAAGATCGCCCGCGCCATGGGAATGCCCGACGGTGACGCGGCCGCGCCGACCATAGAAGCCTTCCTCGACACGCTCGATGTCCCGCGCCGGCTCTCCCAGACAAGCGCCGTGCGTGAGGAGATCCCGCTGGTCGCCGAGGCCGTCGCGCACGAACTCAGCTATCTCGGCGCACCCGACGCCGATATCGCCACCAGGGATGCCCTGACCAAGCTGCTCGACGACATGTGGTAGGGGAATTGCTGCACCTCGTCGGGCGTCCTGCCAGGCAGTAGCCCCTTGGTCGGCAAGTAGGCGAGGTAGGGTTCAGACGTGTTCTGAATGGCTTCGGGAGAGCATGGACGATGACCTGCGGGGCATTCCCTCATGGTCTTCACCGTTCGGCATCGCGTGCAGCACGACGTCTGAGTCTCGGAAACCCTGGTGCCGCCGGAGTGATTCGAACACTCGACCTCTCCCTTACCAAGGGAGTGCTCTACCCCTGAGCTACGGCGGCATGGCAGGCCGCGCGTCATAGCCCGCGACCGTGTTCGGGTCAACCATTTGTGCGCGCTTTGGCGCCCGGAAATCAAAGCGATACAAAATCATTTATTGCTTCGGCATTTTGTGTATCATATCTGGAGAACAGGCCGGGCAAGGCCTGAACCAGAATGCGGAGGGTGCGCGACATGGCAGAGGTCGAGAAACCGGAACTGGTGACGGCGGCGGACGAGGCGGCACTGGAGGCCACGTTCCAGGCGCGTCTGGATGCGGAGACGCGGGTCGAGCCGCGCGACTGGATGCCGGAGAAGTACCGGAAGTTCATGGTCCGCCAGATCTCCCAGCATGCGCACTCCGAGTATGTCGGGATGCTGCCGGAGGGGAACTGGATCACGCGCGCGCCGACCTTGCGCCGCAAGGCCGCGCTGCTGGCCAAGATCCAGGACGAGGCCGGACATGCCGCCTATCTCTACAGCGCCGCCGAGACGCTCGGCACCAGCCGGGACCAGATGCTGGAGGACCTGCATTCGGGCAAGGCCAAATATTCCTCCATCTTCAACTACC
>CAXBNO010000489.1:0-3026 GCA_963976775.1 uncultured Kordiimonadales bacterium | reverse complement strand
CAATCATAGAAACGCATGGATCAGTCCTCCCCAGGATCAGAAGTCGGATGCGGCGCGCAACGCCGGAAGCATCCGCCGTCACGCGCCATCATCAGCAGGTATATCGGTCAGCAGCAATCAAAGGCCAAGTTCGGCCTTCACGGCGGCCATGCCATCGCCACCGTCCATGGTGGTGACGCCGTCCAGCCAGTTGGACAGCACCGCCGGATGCGCCTTCAGCCAGGCCGTCGCCGCCTTCCTCGGTTCCTCGTCATCGTTCAGGATCGCGCCCATGATCTCGTTTTCCATGGCCAGGCTGAACTTCAGGTTGCCCAGCAGCTTGCCGACATTCGGGCACTCTGTGGTGTAACCGGCACGGACGTTGGTGTAGACGGTGGCACCGCCATAGTTCGGCCCGAACCAGTCATCCCCGCCCGAGAGATAGGCCATATCGTGGTTGGCGTTCATCGGATGCGGCTCCCAGCCCAGGAACACCACATCCTCACCGCGGCGGGCGGCGCGGCTGACCTGCGCCAGCATCCCCTGTTCCGACGACTCGACGACATCGAAGCCCTTCAGGCCGAAGGCATCCTTCTCGATCATGTCCAGGATCAGGCGGTTGCCGTCGTTGCCCGGCTCGATGCCGTAGATCTTGCCGTCGAGGCGGTCCCGGAACCTGGCGATGTCGGCGAAGCTCTTCAGCCCGGCGTCATAGGCCCCCCGGGTCACGGCCAGGGTGTACTTGGCCCCCTCCAGATTGACACCCACGGTCTCGACGCTGCCGTCCTCCCGATAGGGAGCGATATCGGCCTCCATCGTCGGCATCCAGTTGCCCAGGAAGACGTCGATGTCGCCGTTCTTCAGGGAGGTATAGGTGACGGGAACCGACAGCACCTTCACTTCCGGCTCATACCCCAGCGCGGAGAGCACCACCGACGTTGCCGCCGTCGTCGCCGTGATGTCGGTCCAGCCAACATCGGAGAAGCGGACCGTCTCGCAGGCCGCCGGATCGGCGGCACGGGCGTTTCCGGCCACCAGGGTCGCCATGCCCGCCGCCAGCCCGATACCGGCAAGGCGCCTCAGATGTCGCCGAAGGCTGCTGTGGTGTCCCATTGTGCTCTCCCGTCCTGTTGTTCAATTGGTTCGTTCAGACACGCATGGAAGCATTGAACGAATGCCGCGACAACAGCCGCCTTCAGCGGCTAGATTCGGCGCGAACAGCAAGGGGAGAAGAAATCATGCGTGTCGAGGGAAAGATCTGCGTCATCACGGGCGGCGCATCCGGGATCGGCAAGGCTTTGGCGGAGCGGTTCCATGCGGAGGGCGCGAAGGGCATCGTCGTCGCCGACCTGCAGGAAGAGGCACTGAAACAGGTCGCGGAATCGGTCGGCGGGCTGGCCGTTGTCACCAACGTGGCGAAGGAGTCCGACATAAAGGCCCTGGTGAAGGCTGCCGAAGACGCCTACGGCCATATCGATGTCTTTGTCTCCAATGCCGGTATCGCACGGATGGGCGGCCTCGACGCATCGGATCAGGACTGGCAGCAGAACTGGGACATCCATGTCATGGCGCACGTCTATGCCGCCCGCGCGGTGGCAGAGAAGATGGCCGTCCGTGGCGGTGGCTACCTGATCAATACGGCGTCAGCGGCGGGACTGCTGACCCACGTCAATTCCTCCACCTATTCGGTCACCAAGCACGGTGCGGTCGCCTTCGCGGAATGGCTGTCGATCAACTACGGCGACCGCGGCGTCCGGGTCTCGGTGCTGGCACCGCAGGCGGTGCGGACCGCCATGACCACGGGGCGCGATGTCACCATCGCGTCGGTGGACGGCATGATGGAGCCGGAGGAACTGGCGGATTGCGTCATTCGCACCATGGACAGCGAAGCGTTCCTGATCCTGCCGCACGAGGAAGTGCGGGAGTACATGAAGCGCAAGGTCCTCGACGTCGACCGCTGGCTGAAGGGCATGCGCCGCTTCAAGGCCAAGCGCGGTGACGGCTCCACCTGATCCGGCCCTCAGCCGCCGCGTAGCACATGCGGTTCCGCCAGATATTCGGCGGACTGCATCTCATGCAGGCGGCTGGCGGTGCGGTGGAATTCGAAGGCACCGTCGCCGGAGGGGTACAGGTCGTCGGGTGATGCATCGGCGGCGCAGATCAGCTTGGTGCGGTTCTCGTAGAGCGCGTCGATCAGCGTGACGAAGCGCTTCGCCTCGTTCCGCTTCTCCCGCGTCATCTTCGGCACCTCGGCCAGGATCAGGGTGTGGTAGCGCTCCGCCAGCGCCAGGTAGTCGGCAGCGCCCAGCGGGCGTTCGCACAGGCTGGCGAAAGTCATGAAGGCCACGCCCTTGGCCGCGCGGGGAATCTCCAGCGTGCGTCCCTGGGTGGTCAGGCTGTCAGCCTCCGCCTCCTCCCCCTCCGTCAGCGCCGCGAAGTCCTTTTCCAGCGCCGCATCCGCTTCCGCCCCAAGAGGCGAGACGTAGACCGGCATCTGGTTCAGCCGGTCCATGCGGTAATCGGTGGGGCTGTCGAGATGCAGCACGTCGAGCTTCTGCTGCAGCAGATCGATGAATGGCAGGAAGAGCTGGCGGTTGAGGCCATCCTTGTAGAGATCGACGGGCGCACGGTTCGACGTCGCGACGACCACGACGCCTCGCGCGAACAGTTCCGTGAACAGCCGCCCCAGGATCATCGCGTCAGCCACGTCGGTGACCTGAAACTCGTCGAAGCAGAGCAGCGTCGCCTCCGACGCCACCCGGTCGGCGATGGGCGGGATCGGATCGTCGCCATCGCGCGCTTCCCTGGCGGTCTGGCGGAACTTGTGGGCGTCCGCATGTACCTCCAGCATGAAGCGGTGGAAGTGGATACGCCGCTTCCGCTCCACCGGGGCCGTGTCGAAGAACAGGTCCATGATCATCGACTTGCCACGTCCGACACCGCCGTAGATGTAGAGGCCGGAGGGCACTTCACCCACCTTCTTGCGGGCACCGAACTGGAACAGGCGGCGGACGCTCTTCTCCTTGCCCGGATCATAGCCCTGCAGG
>CAXBNO010000488.1:0-3028 GCA_963976775.1 uncultured Kordiimonadales bacterium | reverse complement strand
GCGCCGATCTGCGGCACGATGGCCTGCACTGTCGCGACCAGGATCGCCAGGACCAGTGCATACTGGCCAAGTTCGGGTGCCATCAGCTGTCTCCGCCTTCAGGTTTGAAATGTCCGGATTTCTTCAGCGCGTCGGCGACTTCCGGCGGCATGTAGTTCTCGTCATGCTTGGCCAGGACTTCCTGCGCCCGGAACGTGCCGCCCGCCGTCAGGGTGCCGAGGGCGATGATGCCCTGCCCTTCCCGGAACAGGTCCGGCAGGATCTTGTCGTAGGAGATGGTGAGCGAATTCGCACCGTCGGTCACACGGAAGGTGGTGACGATCCCCTCGCTGCTGACCGATCCATCCTCGACCAGTCCACCGACCCGGAACCGCTTGCCTTCGGGGAAGCCGGCCTCGGCCACCTGCGACGGACTGCGGAAGACGTCCAGTTCCTCGTTCAGCGCGAACAGCGCGAACCCGATTGCCGCCCCGATGAACACCAGGCCGGTGATGACGATCAGAAGTCGCTGACGTTTGGGCCTCATTCGGCATCTGCCTTTCTGCGGCGGCGGCGGGGGCTGAGTTGTTCGATGGCCTGGACTTCACGTGCGGCGGATCGCGCGGCGGCAATGCTCTGTATCAGCAGGCCGATCATCAGTACCGCACCGACGCCCCAGGATGTCCAGACGAAGAAGCCATAACCACCCATGGAAAGAAATTCACTCATGCCGCCCCCCACTCATTCCGCAGCCTGCATCGCCGCGTGCCGGTCGGCCTGGGCGAGGCGCAGCATCCGGGTGCGGCGCATGTGGATCTCGGCGCGGACCCGATAGATCAGCACCGTCAGGTAATAGGCACCGAACCCGACAATCATCAGCAACAGTGGCCAGAGCAGGGACGCATGGATCTTCGGCCCCGACATGGTGATCAGGCTGGCTGGCTGATGCAGCGTGTTCCACCATTCGACGGAGAACTTGATGACCGGCAGGTTGATCGCCCCGACCAGCGCCAGGATCGCGGCGGCCCGGGCGGCCTTGGTCTGGTCATCGAAGGCCTGCCACAGCGCCATGTAGCCGAGATAGATGAACAGCAGGATCAGCATGGAGGTCAGGCGCGCATCCCAGACCCACCAGGTGCCCCACATGGGCTTGCCCCAGAGTGACCCGGTGAGCAGGCAGATGAAGGTGAAGGTCGCGCCTATGGGCGCGCTCGCCTTGGCGATCAGGTCGGCGATGGCGTGACGCCAGATCAGGGCAATGGCGCTGGCGATGGCCATGCCGGCATAGACGCCCATGGCCATCATCGCAGACGGCACATGAATGAACATGATCCGCACCGTGTCGCCCTGCTGGTAATCGGGCGGCGCGAAGAACAGGCCCCACACCAGTCCCGCGCCCAGGCACAGCGCCGCAACGGCCGCGCTGAACGGCAGCACGGCGGCAGCGAGGCGCAAGAAGCGCGTGGGATTGGCAAACCTGTGCATGTCGCTCCTCAAGCTGGGGCGAAAACCGCGAATTCCAAGGTGACGGTCGTCGCAGTACCGCTCTGATTTCTCACAGGAACCTAGTCCAAGGCAAGTTTCAGTGCCCACGCTGCGGCGATCGGCGCGATCACGATTGCGCCAGACAATATGGCCGATAGAAAAAGCATATGGGCGGAATAGGAAAATCCCTGTGCCGCCGCCTCCGCCGCACTGACGCCAAAGATCAGCACCGGGATGTAGAGCGGTGTGACGATCAGGGTCAGCAGCACCCCGCCGCGCCGGACACCCACCGTCAGCGCCGCCCCGATGGCCCCGATCAGGCTGAGGATCGGTGTCCCCAGCAGCATGGCCGCGATCAGGGCACCATAGGCGTCGGGCGAAAGCTGCATCAGCAGGCCCAGCAGCGGCGCGGCAAGGGTCAGCGGCAGGCCCGTCGTCAGCCAGTGGGCAATGGTCTTGGCCAGCACCACCAGCGACAGCGGCAGCGGCAGCAGGGCCAGTTGATCCAGGCTGCCATCCTCCAGATCCGCCTGGAACATGCGGTCCAGTGACAGCAGCACCGACAGCAGGGCCGCCACCCAGATGGTTCCGGCGGCGATTCGCTCCAGCGTCTCGGGTGCCGGGCCGACCCCCAGCGGAAACAGGCTGACCACCAGCACAAAGAAGGCGATGGACAGCAGGCTCCCCCCGCCCTGCCTGCGGGCCAGCAGCAGGTCGCGGCGGACCAGCATCAGGAAGGTGTGGCTCACCACGCGTCCTCCGTGTCGCCGTCCATATCCGGGTCCATGTCCATATCTGCATCGGCTGGCGGCACGATCTCCAGCACGCTGCCCGGCTGTCCCGGCAGGTCCGCGTGGGTGGCGGCGATGACCATGCCGCCCGCATCCCGGTGCGCGTCAACCACGCTGCCCAGTTGCGCGATGGCCCCGGTATCCAGCGCCGTCAGCGGCTCATCCAGCAGCCAGAGCCGTGCAGGTGCCATCAGCAGCCGCGCGAGCGAGACCCGGCGACGCTGGCCCGCCGACATGTAGCGCACCGGCAAGTCGGCCAGTTCCGCAATGCCGAAACTCTGCAGCGCCGCGACGGCATCCCGGTCGGACGTCCCCCGCAGGCGGGCGAACAGGTCGAGATTCTCGGTGGCGGTCAGGGCCGTCTTCAGCCCGTCCTGGTGCCCGGCATAGATCAGGTCGGCCAGGAAGGCCTCCCGATCCCTGCCAACCTCCGCGCCGTTCCAGTGCAGGCTGCCGGCGAAGGGTGCGACGAGACCGGCGATCATGCGGATCAGGGTGGACTTGCCCGCGCCGTTGCGACCGGTGAGCTTCAGCAGTCCGCCACCATCGAGTTCGAAGCCGATACCGGCAAAGATCAGCCGCTCGCCTCTGAGCGCGGCGAGATCCCTGCCCTGTAACAGCGGCGCATCAACCATCGGCGATCAGACGTCGCGGCGGCGGGTCATTTCCGCGCCGACACTCTCCACATCGCCGAAGACGTCCAGCTTCTCGATCCGCAGCACGGCCTCGATGACGCGCGGGTCTTCGACCACCATCTCCAGCACCGCATCGCC
>CAXBNO010000487.1:0-3043 GCA_963976775.1 uncultured Kordiimonadales bacterium | reverse complement strand
TGGCGCCGAAGACATCCCAGAGGCGGAACTCCGTCCGCAACTGTCCATCGCTCTCGATGCGGACACTGCCGGTGGCGAGCGCCTGCGCATCCAGCGGACGCCAGTTGGTGAAGTTCGGACGGACCAGCACATCCTCCGGCGATTCCAGATAGGCGGCCGGATTGATCAGGCGAAAGATGCTGGTGCGGGATAGGTTGCCCCGGACGACCTCCGCGATCTCACGGCCAAGTTCGCGGGTCGTCGCCGTTTCTCCGTGCAGGTCGGTGACTGCCACCGGCAATGGATCGACGGAGGCGCTGGTGATGTCGATCCTCAACTGCGCCGTCGCCGGACCGAGTGTGGCACCCAGGGCGGCCAGGCACAGCATCACGAGAGTCGCCGCGTTCAGAAGCTTCATTTCCCGGATTCTTCCTTCAGGTTGAAACGGATCTCGATGGTGCGCCAGACGTCATGCTGGTCAGCAGGCAGCGGAAAGGGCTGGCTCCTGTCAATGGCTGCACGCACGCTGTCGATGTAGGCCTGAACTGTGGCGTCAGTTTGACCGCCGTCGTCGGTGACGGAGACCTCCGGCTCGCCGTCAACGGTTCCGTCCGGGTGCATCTGCAGCACCACAACAACATGGATCGGCTCGGGATTTCCGGGAACGTCGCTGACGATCCAGTTGTCACTCACGTGCCGCTTCAGTGCCCCGGCAAGGTCGGACGGTTCCGCCAGCGCCGCAACGGATGCGAAGACAGCGAATGCCGACGCGGCCAGAAACGCAGCTAACCTGCTCATGGTTCCGTTCTCCCCCTCATTGACCGTAGACCTCCTTCAACGAGAAGGTGAACACCATCTCGCGCCACTGTTCGAACTTCTCGGGAGGCATGGGCAGGGGCTGAGCCTTGTAGACCGCCCGCACCGCGCTGTCGGTAAAGGCCTGCACGACACGGCTGGCCTGCCCGGCCGAGTCCACGTCAACGAGCTCCGGTTCCCGCGCCAGAGTGCCGTCCTTGTTCAGGAACAGGTGGACATCGACACGCATCTCGTGGATGCCGGGCGCGCCATGGTTCGGGCTCCAGTTGCGGGCGATGTGACTGCGCAGCAGATCACGTTCGGATACGGTCAGCACCGCGTTGATGCGATTGCGCGCCGTCCCGCCCTCCCCGATCCGGATGTTGGCGATGCGCGTCTCGTTCTTCTCCACCGGTGGCGTGGGCTTGTCCTTGTTCAGCCGGTCCAGTTTGGCCGACAGCCGGTCGAACAGGGCCTCCTGCTCTTCCGGAGTCTTCTTCGGTCGCGCCTCGGGCACCGGCGTGGTTGCCTTGGCGACCTGTTCGGGCTTGGGTTTCGGCACTTCCGGCAAGGGTTTGGGCGCGGTCGTTTCGACGGGTTTCGGTTCGGGGACCGGCAGAGGCTCCAGTTTCGCCAGCTTCTCGACCTTCTCCTCGAGCTGCTTGCGCGGGGCCAGGGTCCCGTCGGGATCAAGTTCCACGGTCGGTCGCGGGGCAGGCGGTGGAGGTGCCTCGGCCTCCGGCTCCGGCAAGGGTGCCGGGACAGGTTCCGGGGCGACCTCCGCCGTTTCGGTATCCACAGGCGGTGGCGGCGGTGGTGGCGCGGTCTCCGGCGGCGGCTGGCGCTGCTGGTCCGGGGCACTGATCGGCGCGTCGGGTGCGGGTTCGTCGGGCTCACCCGCAGTCTTCAGGTTGGTTTCCGGCCCGACGGTCTCGTAGGTCACCGTTACGATGGTCTCCGCATTCACGGGTTCCCTGTCACTGAACGACGGCAGGTCAAGCGCCAGCGCTCCGGCAACAACCAGATGAAAGACAACCGATATGGTGGCGGAGCGGATCACTGTGACGGATACCTGTCCTGTCCGGTTGCAGTGCAGCCTCCGGGGTGAAGACCTATTGCGAGTCGACGCGCGCGGGTGCCTGCGCCACCAGCGCGACACGGGTGAAGCCGGCAGCATTGATGGTGCCCATGACCTCCATCACCCGCCCGTAGTCGATGGTCCTGTCACCACGCACGAAGATCCTCCGATCCTGCGCCGCGTCGGTGATCGCGGTCAGCTTCGGCACCAGATCACCAAGCTGGACCTCCTTCTCCTGCAGGAAGATCCGGCCGTCCTTGTCGATGGTTATCGCAAGAGGTTCATCCAGGCCCTGAAGTGTGGGGGCCACAGCCTTGGGCAATTCCACCGGCACGCCGACGGACAGCAACGGAGCCGCAATCATGAAGACCACCAGCAGGACCAGCATGACATCGACGAATGGTGTCACGTTGATCTGGGACATTGGCTCATAGCGCTTGCGACGGAATCGCCCGCCCTGCATCTGGGCCCCCATCAGTTGCTGTCCCCTTCATCCAGCTGCCGCGACATGATTGCGGAGAACTCCCCCGCGAAGCCCTCCAGCCGTGTGGCGTAGCGTCCGAGGTCATTGGAGAACTTGTTGTAGGCAATGGTCGCCGGGATGGCTGCAACCAGACCCAGCGCCGTCGCGAACAGGGCCTCCGCGATACCCGGCGCCACGACCGCAAGGGATGTGTTCTTGGTGGCGGCGATGGCCTGGAAACTGTCCATGATGCCCCAGACGGTGCCGAACAGGCCGACGAAGGGGGCCGTCGACCCGACTGTTGCGAGGACTCCCAGATAACGCTCCAGCCGCTCGACCTCCCGATCAATGCTGATGCGCATGACCTGCCCGATACGGTCCTGCAGACCGGCACGCAGGTGGTCCTTGCCCGTCAGACCCCGCTCCGCCGTGCGCCGCCATTCACGCATGGCACCGGCAAACAGCACCGCCATCGGATGATTGGCCTTGGCGCCGATCTCGTCGTACAGCGTCTCCAGGCTGCCACCGGACCAGAACTCCTTCTCGAAGCTGTCCGCCTGACGCCAGACACGGCGATAGCGCACCCACTTCTCGAAAATGATCGACCAGCACCAGATCGAGGCGCCAAGCAGCACCAGCATCACGAGCTGCACCACGATGTCCGAACGCAGGAACAGCGCCCACATGGACAGGTCTGCGGCGTTGAGCCCCTCGATTCCGGCTGCCAC
>CAXBNO010000486.1:0-3044 GCA_963976775.1 uncultured Kordiimonadales bacterium | reverse complement strand
GCGGCAGCGTTCGGCTATCAGGTCGGATAGATCTCCACCGTATTCCCCCGCACTGGACCGCTCGGTCCGAGACAGCGGCAAGACGTGCCGATAGACTGCGCGCGAAATCAAACCGGGAGGAAACCAGATGAAACTGTACAATTCGGTCGGACCGAATCCGCGCATGGTCCGCATCTTCATGCATGAGCTTGGCACCGAGATGCCGATGGAAGACGTGGATATCCGCAGTGGCGTCAACCGCCAGCCGGAGTTCATGAAGAAGAACGTGGCCGGGCAGTGCCCGGTGCTGGAACTGGATGACGGCACCTGCATCTGCGAGATCACGGCGATCTGCGAGTATCTGGCGGAGAAGGCAGGCGGATCCAGCCTGATCGGCACGACACCGGAGGAGCGCGCGGAAACCCGCATGTGGACCCGCCGCGTTGACCTGAATATCTGCGAGAATCTCGGCAACGGCTTCCGCTATGCGGAGGGGCTGAAGATGTTCGAGAGCCGGTTCCGCTGTCTGCCGGAAGCTGCCGACGGCCTGAAGGCGCTGGCGCAGGACAAGCTGACCTGGATCGACGCCCAGTTGGAAGGCAAGCAGTACCTCTGTGGTGACCGGGTCAGCATGGCTGACATCCTGATGTTCGCCTTCGTCGAGTTCGCGGCAATGGTCGGACAGAAGCTCAATCCCGACAACAGGAACGTCATGGCCTGGTTCGAGCGGATGAAGGCACGACCCTCCGCCGCCGCCTGATCCAGACTGAAGCGTCACTTCACGAAACTGATTTATCATCCTGTTCTGGAGCCACATTCTCCGGCAGTTCCGGAATGTGTTTCAGGCGATCGAGAACGGCGGCGGTCAGCGCATCAGGCGCGCCGTCGCCGCTGACGCCATCCAGGTAGGCGCGCACGTCCTTCTCCAGAATCCCGATCGTGTTGCCCGGATCATGGGTTTCGGCGGACCAGTCGATCTGGTCCAGATTGTTGCCGAACCAGGTGCCGCCCGAACTGCTGCGCATGACCGACAGCAACCGTGCCGGTGCCAGCCCCAGAGCCTCCGCCTGCGCCAGGACCGTGCGCACTGCCGTCACCGAACTCGCGGCAACGAAGTTGTTCAGCACCTTGGCCGCCATGCCCGCGCCATAGGGACCAAGGTGATGCACCGCCTCCCCCATCGCCCGAAACATCGGCATGAGAGGAACGATGTCACGCTCCGATCCGCCAAGCATGAAGGTCAGCGTGCCCAGCCGCGCCCTGAATGGGGCGCCGGACATGGGGGCATCAATGAGCGCGATTTCGGGGTGCACCACATCCCGCAATGATGTGACGAAGCGCGGTGACAGGGTCGAGGAGATGATGAAGGTCCGGACGCGGTGCCCCTGCCCTGGCGGCTGATGCAGTCCCAGCCCGTCAATGACAGCGCGGGTCTGCTGACTGTCACGCACGACCGAGATGACAGTCTCTGCCCGGTTTCCAAGTTCGCTGATCGCGGCGGTCATGCTACCGGCGAAAGCGCCGAACTCGGTGAGCGGGCGGACATCGTGACCAATGGCTTCAAAGCCAGCGCGCAACAGCGCCTCGGCCATCGGCTGTCCCATGGCACCACAGCCAACGACACCGATCATGCCATCACCCGCCCACTGGCGCGGCGGCCAGCAGCAAGGCGGGATCCAGGCGCTGATCGAACCAGTTGACGCGCCAGTCGAGATGCGGACCCGTCGAGCGTCCCGTGGAGCCGACCGCGCCGATCACCTGCACGGCAAGGACCTTGTCGCCCACGGCCACATCGATGCGTTCAAGGTGCGAGAAGACGCTGACGATGCCGTGCCCGTGGTCGATCATGACCGTACCGCCGGTATAGTAGAGATCATCCTCTGCCATCCGCACGATGCCATCCCGTGCGGCAATGACCGGCGTCCCGCGTGGCGCAGCAATGTCGATGCCGTAATGCGGTCGCCGGGGCTTGCCGTTCAGGATGCGCTGACTGCCATAGACGCCGGTGACAGTGCCGACGGCGGGCCGCAGCCATTTCCCGTCGAACCAGGTCTGCGGGCTGTCCCTGCTCCGTATCCGCGCAATCTCCGCATTCTCCTGCCGGATGCGTTTCAGCACATCCTCCGGCGGAGTCACCATCTTGGGCGGCAGACCGTCGATCCGCTGGGTCTCGTAGCTGCGCTGGCGGACCTCGAGCATGGTCTCGCTTGCCTGCCCGTCCTCACTCACCGTGCGCAATCTGGCTTTCGGCGGGTGATCCCGGCCAAAACCGATCACGAAGACACCCGTCGCGGACACCCGCACCGCCCGGTCATCGAGAAAGACCTTCGTCCCCGGCAGCGTGCGCCCGACAACCATGCCGCCCTGCACCGCATCGCCATTGAGGATCTGCGCCCGCGCGGGAAGGATCGCGACGACTGCGAACAGCAACACAAGCCACCACCGCATCAGAAGAGGTCCCCCTGTTTCGGCTTCACGTCCGAAGCCGCACCTTTGGACCGCCGTGCCAGGCGCTGGCCGCTGCCGCGACTGCCCGCAATGACAGGCAACCGCCCATCGCCGAACTCGATCTCCAGCGCGTCTCCGCCGGACGCTGCACCTGCCGAGACCATGGCCGCGCCGTCCTTGCGCACGACGGCGAAGCCACGGGCCAGCGTCGCGCGGTAGGAAAAGCTCTCCAGCAGACGCGCAGAGTTGGCCAGCCTGCGCTGGCGGTCCTGCAGTCCCCGCGACATGTCCCGGGCCATCGCCCGCTCCGCACGTTCCAGCCGCTGCCGACCGTCCCGGATCGGTTGCTGCAGGATACCGGGCCGCAGACCGCCCGCCGCACCGGCCAGCCGCTGGCGTCCCTGACCGGCATTGATGCGCAGGGCACGCCCCAGGGCATCTGCCAGATCGTCCAGACGCTGCTGGTGCTGCTGCAGCATCCGGCGCGGGTCCACCAGACCACGCGCCAGTCCCTGCAGGCTGTTCCGCCGCTCCCCCTGCACCCGTTTCAGCGCCGTGAAGCCGCGCCGCATCAGGTCCCCGATCTGCAGTGCCAGATCGGAACGTACCGGAACCGC
>CAXBNO010000485.1:0-3050 GCA_963976775.1 uncultured Kordiimonadales bacterium | reverse complement strand
ACGGCTGGCTCAGTTCGACCGTGATCTGGAACGTGAAACACGTCGCCGGGCGGAGGCTGCGGTACGGGTCCAGGCACTGGCCAGCGAAACCGCCCGGCTGGACGAGGCATCAGCCGGTCAGGACGACCTGAAACAATCTGCCGAACAGGATGTGTCGGCCCGCAAGGCGGTGGTGGCGGAGGCCGAGACGGCGCTGTCGGCCGCGACCGAACAGTTGGCCGACCTGCGCGCCCGCCGTCAGGCGCTCAGTCGCCGGGTCTCGGAGGAAACCGACCGGCGGGACGCGTTGCAGCGCCGGACACAGGCCGCCGAACAGGACATGGCCCGGACCGGGGACCAGGGTCTGGCCGACCGTGTTGCCGCTGCCGAGGCGCAGGAGGCGGCGGCACGGCAGGTGATCGAAGGCATCGCCGACGAGATCGCGACGGCGGAGCAGGCGCGCGCGACGGCGGAAGAGGAACTCACTGCGGCGATCGAGGCGGAACGCGGGGCGAAATCGACGCTCTCCGCCCTCGAGACGGAGCTGAGCACGCTGACGCGGCTGCTGGCGCGGGATGCGAAGACGACGCACAGGCCGGTACTGGACCAGGTACAGGTGGCACCGGGGTTCGAGACCGCCTTCGCTGCCGCGCTGGGGGACGGGGCGCAGGCGGCACTTGAGACGGACGCACCCGCACACTGGCTGACCGTCGAACCGGCGGACCTCGCCGGGGCGCTTCCCGATGACGTGGAGCCGCTTTCGGCCCATGTCACCGGTCCATCGGCGCTGGCGCGGCGGCTGAATGCCGTGGGCGTTGTGGCCGATCGCGACACCGGGGATCGCATCGCCGCCGCGCTGAAACCGGGGCAGCGGCTGGTGTCGCGAAAGGGTGATTTCTGGCGCTGGGATGGCTTTGTCCGCCGCGCGGGCAAGCAGGCGGCTGGCGCGATCCGGCTGGAACAGCAGAACCGGTTGAAGACCGTACAGGCTCAGGTTGAACCGGCCCGCAGGCAGATGCAGGAACTGGAACAGGCGGTGGCGAAGGCGCGGGAGACCGTGGCCCGCGTGATCGGGGCGGAACGGTCCTGCCGGGCGCGCCGGTCGGAGGCCGAACAGCAGATCGCGAAAGCAGGCCAGGCCCTGTCCGCCATGCGTCACCAGGCAGATGGTGAACGCCAGAAGCGGGAACGGCTCGCGGCGGCGCTGGAGAGCCTGCGCCGTGATGGCGTGGCGGCGGCGGAGGCTGTCGAGAGCCTGACGCGCGAATTCGCCACGCTGCCCCAGACCGACAGCGCGGAACAGGCGCAGGCGACCGCGCGGCAGTCTGTGGAAGCAGCCCGCTCCGCGCTGGATGCGGCACGGCAGGCGCAGGACCGGCTGGAGCGTGAACGGCGGTTTCGCCAGCGCCGGCGGGAAGAGATCGCCCGCGAGACCGCCGACTGGACCAACCGCGCCACGGAAGCGGGCACGGCAGTGGCCGAACTGGGCGAACGCCAGTCCGCTGCGCGACAGGCGCTGGAGGACATTGCCCGCCGTCCCGACACGATCACCACGCAGCGCGCCGATCTGGTGGAACGGATCGGGGAGGCGGAGGCCGCCCGCGCCGCTGCCGTGAAACGCCTGTCTGAGGCGGAGGGTCTGCTGTCCGAAGCCGACCGGGAACTGCGCGCCATTCAGACCGCCCTTCAGACCGCGCGGGAAGACCATGTCCGCAAGGAAGGCGCGGTCGAGATGGGGCAGGCGGAGCTGCAGCGGCTGACCCGCGACATCCGCGACTCCATGGAATGCCCGCCGGGCAAGGTGCTGGAGGCCGGCGGTCTGGAAGAGGATGCGGAACTGCCGCAGTTGTCGGACGCGGAACGCAGCCATGAGCGGCTGAAACGCGAGCGGGAGAACATGGGGCCGGTCAACCTGCGGGCCGAGATCGAGGCGCAGGAGGTCGAGGAGAAGATCGAGACCCTGACCAGCGAACGCACCGACCTGGAGGCCGCGATCCAGCGGCTTCGCCAGGGGATCAGCGCCATCAACCGCGAGGCACGGGCGCGCCTGCTGGAAGCCTTCGAGACCGTCAACGACCACTTCACGGTCCTGTTCAAGCGGGTGTTCGGCGGTGGCGAGGCACGGCTGGCGCTGACGGAAGCGGACGACCCGCTGCTGGCCGGGCTGGAGATCATGGCCAGCCCGCCGGGCAAGCGGATGCAGATCCTGACGCTACTGTCCGGGGGCGAGCAGGCGTTGACTGCCACGGCGCTGCTGTTCGCCGTGTTCCTGACCAATCCAGCCCCGATCTGCGTTCTGGACGAGATCGATGCACCGCTGGATGACGCCAATGTGGAGCGGCTGATGCTGCTGCTGGAGGATCTGGCCGGTCGCGGCGGCACCCGCTTCATGGTGATCACCCACAACCCCATCACCATGGCCCGGATGGACCGGCTGTTCGGTGTCACGATGGCGGAGCCGTCGCGACTTCCTGCTCGGCGGCCAGCATCTCGGCGACGATGCGGCGGTAGTGGTTCGCGCCTGCGTCAATGGCAACGCGGACCGGCTGGCGGTCGCGGGGTTGCAGTTCCTTGCGTTGCACGGCTTCCAGAATCGCCTTGTCCTCCGCGAAGGCCTTGCGCAGCAGGTCGCTGATCCGCTCCCCCGCCGCCGGGTCTTCCACTGCCGTGTTGCGCAGGTGCATCCAGCGGTCGATGGTCCGGGTGGCGTTGACCGGGGTCATGAAATGCAGCGCATGGATCTGGATGCCTTCGCCACGCCGCTCCTCCGGCAGGGCCAGAGCCGTATCGGCGCTGCCGAAGTCGATGGCGGCAATGCAGGGGGCATGCAGGTAGTAATAGTGCCAGCGGTCCACATTGCCGCTGAAACCGCCATAGGCCTGGAAGAAGCCGATGGGCGCGCTGTCGCGGATCCAGCGTGATATCTCCACCGTCTGGCCCTTGCGACGCGCCCGCACCGGCACATCCTCGCTGTCCGGATTGCCCAGGGTCGTGGGGTGGACGAAGCTGACATGGGCCGGATCGCAGAGGTTGTCGGCGACGTTCAGGTAGTTGCTTTCGAACGCCAGCGC
>CAXBNO010000484.1:0-3051 GCA_963976775.1 uncultured Kordiimonadales bacterium | reverse complement strand
CGAGGGCATGGCCTCCGCCGAGTGGATCACGGGCCGGGCCGGTGCGCTGTTCAATGGTTGAACGGCCCGTCGGCAGGGGCATTTGTCGCATTGGTCCGGCACTTCGGGCTATGTAGGAGACAGCTTCTTTCCGAAACGGGACCGGTCAGCCGATGGAACAGGTCAATATCGTCACCCTCAAGTGGGGCGACCGCTATCCGGCGCTGTTCGTGAATCGCCTGCACAGGGCTGTTGCACGCAACCTGAACCGACCCTTCCGGTTTCTCTGCTTCACCGAGGACCCGAGCGGGCTGGACGCGGGGATCGAGGCCTTTCCCCTGCCCGATATCAGGATGCCGGACAGCCATTACTATACACCCTGGATGAAGCTGGGCCTGTTCCAGACCGGCATGGGCAACATGCAGGGGGAATGCCTGTTCCTGGATCTCGACCTGCTGATCATCGACAATATCGACTGCTTCTTCGAATACATGCCGGGCAAGCGCTGCATCATCCACAACTGGATCCAGGGCCATCTGGTGTTCAAGAAGCGCCCGGACATCGGCAATTCGTCGGTGTTCCGCTGGACTGCGGGCACGACGCAGTTCATCGTCGACAAGTTCTATGCGGAGGCTGACTGGGCGATGGCGAACTTCCGCCCGCCGCAGACCTACCTGACCTACGGGCTGGGGGAAAAGTACTACTGGCCCGCCGAGTGGGCCACCAGCTTCAAGCGCCACGCCATTCCAACCTTCCCCCTGAACCTGCTGAAGATGCCGCAGATCCCGCCGGGCACCCGCATTCTGGTGTTTCACGGCTTCCCGGACCCGGATCAGGCACTGGATGGCTACAGGCCGAAGGGGCGACCGCACCGGCACTGCCTGCCGACTCCCTGGATCGCCGACTACTGGGAAGACGGCCCGGAACCCGTGTCCGACGGACCGGACGCCAGCGCCGCATCATGATCAGGCGGATCAAGCGGGCCCTGGGGATCAGGTTCTCCCTGAAGGCGCTCAGCCGCAATCCTGCAATCTATCTGCGCCAGTGGCGTCTGCCCGATGTCGGTTTCGCCGATCTGGTGCGCGACGCGATGGCCACCGACGAACCGCTGACCCTGGTTCAGGTCGGGGCCAACGACGGCGCGACCAACGACCCCGTTGGCAAGTTGCTGCATGGCAATCCGGAACGTTTCACGGCTGCCCTGCTCATAGAACCCCAGGGGCCGGCCTTTGCCCGCCTGGCCGCGCGTTATGCCGATGTGCCACAAGTCACGTGCCTGCAGGCCGCCATCGACCGGGAGGCCGGTGAACGGTCCCTGTTCACGCTGGACCGGGAAGCCGCTTCCGAACGACTTGGCCGCACGGTCTCCGACGGCGTCGCCTCCTTCGACCGGGACCACCTTGTCTGGATCCTGCAAACCTATGATCCGGCGATTTCAGAGCCGGAGATGGCCGGGTTGATCCAGACGACACAGGTCCCCGTGATGCCCCTCGGGCGGGCGCTGGATGCGGCGGGAATCGCACCGCCACCGACCATCGTGCTGATCGACACCGAAGGCTATGACGGGGCCATCATCCACATGATGGCCGAAGCCGGAATCTGGCCGCGCCTGATCCAGTACGAACACAAGCATCTGGACGCCCCGGAGCGCCGCACCGTTGCCAGGCTGCTGCTGCAGAACGGCTACCGCCTGCGGGCCGACCATGCGGACGCATGGGGCTGGCGCGACGCCTGATCACCGACACGCTTGCCAGCGACTTCCCTTGCGTTAGGCTTTCGCAACCGTACTGGGGGAGGAAACCATGAAATTCGGCGTAATGATGTTCGCAACGGACTATTCGATCAGTCCGGCGAAGCTGGCTGTAGAGGCGGAAGCCCGCGGCTTCGATTCCATGTGGATGCCGGAACATTCGCACATTCCGGCCTCGCGACTGTCGCCGTGGCCCGGCGGCGCTGACCTGCCGAAGCAGTATTACGACGTGATCGACCCGTTCGTTGCCCTGGCCTCCGCCGCGTCGGTGACCAGCAAGCTGCTGCTCGGCACCGGCATCTGCCTGGTGGTTCAGCGTGATCCGCTGCAACTGGCGAAGGAGGTCGCATCGCTGGACCTGATCTCCAACGGACGCTTCATGCTGGGCATCGGTGGTGGCTGGAATGCCGAGGAAATGGCCAACCACGGCACCACCGACTTCAAGTCCCGCTTCAAGCTGATGCGTGAACGGGTCGAGGCGATGAAGCTGATCTGGACCCGGGACAAGGCCGAGTACCATGGGGAGTTCGTCGACTTCGATCCCGTGATGACCTGGCCGAAGCCGGTGCAGAAGCCGCATCCGCCGATCATCGTCGGCGGCGGCTTCCCGGTCGGCGCGAAACGCGCCATCCGCTACGGCGACGGCTGGATGCCGATCGACGGGCGCGGCTGGGACATCATGGAGAGCCTGTCACAGTTCCGGCAGATGGCCGCGGCGGAGGGCCGCGAACCGGACGACCTGCCCGTCAGCATCTTCGCGGCCTCCCAGAAGCCCGAACGCATCGCCACCTATCGCGATGCAGGCGTCGAGCGTCTGGTGTTTGGCCTGCCCTCCGAGGGCGAGGACAAGGTGATCCCGATGCTCGACGACCTGGCAAGGCTGATGGCGGTGTAGGGTGCGCGAAGCCTCAATGCACGTGAACCGGCTGCATCTCGTGCTGGCGCACGGCGATGAAGGCGGTTTCGCGGGTGGGGGCGACGCCGACCTGCTGGCCGCTGGCAGAGAAGATGCCGAAGCCCTTCAGGCCCTGCTCGTTCTCCACCGGCTTGACGTAGGCGATCTGCGGCTGGCCGAGCTGGGCCAGCGCCTCAGGGGTGATCTTGCGTACGGCTTCGAACGGGTCAGTCATCTGCAGCCTCCTTCTCCGGCGCATTGTTGATCACCGAACGGGAACCGGACTTGCCGGCCCGAATCCGGATGGTCTTCACCAGTGCTTCGGGCACCGGGCGCTCCAGATCGATGTGCAGCAGGCCATTGTCGAGCTGTGCGTCACGCACCTCGATCCCCTCGGCCAGCACGAAGGCGCGCTGGAACTGGCGGG
>CAXBNO010000483.1:0-3054 GCA_963976775.1 uncultured Kordiimonadales bacterium | reverse complement strand
ATCCAGACCTTGATACCGATCGCGCCATAGGCGGTCTTCGCCGTCGCCACGCCGTAGTCGATTTCGGCACGCAGCGTATGCAGCGGCACGCGACCTTCGCGATACCACTCCGTGCGGGCGATTTCCGCGCCACCCAGACGACCACCGCAATTGATGCGGATGCCCTGGGCGCCGAGACGGATCGAATTCTGCACCGACCGCTTCATCGCCCGGCGGAACGCCACGCGGCGCTCCAGCTGCTGCGCGATGTTCTCGGCCACCAGACGGGCGTCCAGTTCCGGCTTGCGGATCTCGACAATGTTGACCGAAACCTCCGAGCTGCTCAGCTCGCTCAGTTCGCGACGCAGCTTCTCGATGTCCTGGCCCTTCTTGCCGATGACCACACCCGGACGGGCCGAATGAATGGTCACCCGGGCCTTCTTGGCCGGACGCTCGATCACGATCCGCGACACACCGGCGCCCGACAGCTTGTCGAACAGGTGCTCCCGCATCCGCATGTCTTCATGCAGCAGGGTGGCGTAATCGCCGCGATCCGCGAACCAGCGCGAATCCCAGGTACGGTTGATGCCGAGCCGGAGCCCGACCGGGGATACTTTTTGCCCCATCAGTTCGCCTCCTCGACTTCGGCCACCACGATCGTGAGATGGCTGAAAGGTTTCACGATACGACCGGCACGGCCGCGGGCACGCGCCTGGAACCGCTTCATGACCAGTCCCTTGCCCACCCAGGCCTCCTTCACGACAAGCGCGTCGGGGTCGAGCTGGTGGTTATTCTCCGCATTGGCGATCGCGCTCTGCAGCGCGGTCTTCACCGGACCGGATATACGCTTGTTGGAGAATGTCAGACGCAGCAGTGCGTCCTCCACCCGCCGACCGCGGATCATCCCGGCGACCAGGTTCAATTTCTGCGGGCTGACACGCAGGTTACGGGCGACGGCCTTGGCCTCGTTGTCCGCCTGCTTGCGCTCTTTGGCTTCCTTGCCCACCCGATTACCTCCTCTTCGCCTTCTTGTCGGCGGCGTGGCCGAAGTAATTGCGGGACGGCGCGAACTCGCCGAACTTGTGCCCGACCATCTCTTCCGACACCAGCACCGGCAGGTGCTTCTGGCCGTTGTAGACTCCGAACGTGAGACCGACGAACTGCGGCAGGATCGTGGAGCGGCGCGACCAGATCTTGATCACATCCTTCCGCCCTGACGCATGCGCCGCCTCGGCCTTCCTCAGGAGGTATCCGTCGACAAACGGACCTTTCCAAACTGAACGTGCCACGGTTCGCTTCTTCCTTCTTTTCGGAATGACGGCACCCGGCCCTCACCCCATTTCGTCCACCCAGCCACCGGTGCCAGAGACGGCACCGGGCATCGTCAAACGACGCCTACTTCTTCGTCTTGTGGCGGCTGCGCATGATGTACTTGTCGGTGCCCTTGTTCGAACGCGTCCGGGCACCCTTCGTCGACTTGCCCCACGGGGTCACCGGATGGCGACCGCCGGAGGTCCGGCCCTCGCCACCGCCGTGCGGATGGTCGACCGGGTTCATGGCGACACCGCGAACTGCGGGGCGCTTGCCGAGCCAGCGCTTGCGACCGGCCTTGCCGAGTTTCGCATTCTGCTGGTCCGGGTTGCTGACCGCGCCGACAGTGGCCATGCACTCGCCACGCACCATCCTCTGTTCACCAGAGGACAGGCGAAGCTGGGCATAACCGGAATCCTTGCCGATCAACTGTGCGTACGTACCAGCCGAACGGGCGATCTGGCCACCCTTTTCGGGCTTCAGTTCCACATTGTGGATGACCGTGCCCACCGGCATGTTGCGCAAGGGCATGGCATTGCCCGGCTTGATGTCGCAACGCTCACCGGCGACGACATTGTCGCCGGGGGACAGACGCTGCGGCGCCAGGATGTAGGCCTGCTCGCCGTCTTCGTAGTTGATCAGCGCAATGAACGCGGTCCGGTTCGGATCGTATTCCAGGCGCTCGACCGTGCCGACCACATCGAACTTGCGACGCTTGAAATCGACCATGCGATAGCGCCGCTTGTGGCCGCCACCGATGCGACGTGCAGTGATACGTCCGGTGTTGTTGCGACCGCCCTTCTTGGTCAGCCCCTCGGTCAGGCTCTTGACCGGATCACCCTTGTGCAGGTGGGAACGGTCAACCAGGACGAGGTTACGCCGCGACGGTGTCGTGGGATTGAATTTCCTGAGTGCCATGCTGTCAGAGCCCCGTCGTCACATCGATGGAATGGCCATCAACAAGCGTCACCACGGCCTTCTTGACGTCCGGGCGACGTCCGCGACGGCCCCGGAACACCTTGGTCTTGCCCTTGGTGATGAGCGTGTTGACACCCTTGACCTCAACCTTGAACAGCGTCTCGATCGCTGCCTTGATCTCCGGCTTGGTGGCATCCTTGGCTACCCGGAACACAACCTGATTGTGCTCGGATACATTCGTCGCCTTCTCGGTGATCACCGGGCTTAGAATGATGTCGTAATAGCGTTCCAGGCTCATGACAGGCGGGCCTCCAGTGCCTCGACCGCGGAACGGGTCAGCACCAGGTGCTCCCGCCGCAGGATGTCGTACACATTGGCGCCCTGCTGCGGTAGCACGTCGATCAGCGGGATGTTGCGCGCGGCGCGAACGAAGTTCTCGTTCACGTCGGTGCCATCGATGATCAGCGCGGAGTTCAGCCCCATTGCCTTCAGCTTGGCCGCCAGGATCTTCGTCTTGCCCTCGTCCATGACCGCCTGGTCAAGAACGATCAGCTTCTCACCCGCCGCCTTCGAGGACAGCGCGTGCAGCATGGCCAGACGACGCACCTTCTTCGGCAGGTCGTGTGCATGGCTGCGCACCTGCGGACCGTGGGCAACGCCACCGCCACGATGCTGCGGAGCCTTCCACGAACCCTGACGCGCGCGGCCCGTGCCCTTCTGCTTGAAGGGCTTGGCGCCGGTGCGGGCAATCTCGTGACGCCCCTTCACCTTGTGCGTACCGGCTCGCCGCTTCGCCAGCTGATACCGCACCCTCCGGTGCAGCAGGTCCTGGCGCGGTTCCAGCCC
>CAXBNO010000482.1:0-3060 GCA_963976775.1 uncultured Kordiimonadales bacterium | reverse complement strand
ACCATTCCATGTGCGAGAACAGTATCCAGAGGAAGCCGACCAGAGATGTGGTGCCTTCGGTTGCCGGGTCCGCATAGCCCGCGCTCCTGAGGAAAGGGCGCGTGAACCATTCGGCGAACCGGTACTCGCTTCGGCTCAGGCCTTTCTCCGTCCCGATACCGGTGGGATAGATCAGTGCTGCCCGCTTGTGTTCGAAGGTCGGAATGGGCGCACCGTCGGCACTGTTGCCGAGCCAGGGCACGTCACAGATGGATGATCCATGCAGCGCCGGGTCGTCGCTGATCCCAAGCCAGAGGGTCATGCGGCGCAGGATTTCGTCCGGGTCTTCGTGCAGGGCATTCAGGTCAAGCAATCGAAGGCGGGACTCGTCGGACAGTTGCGCGGCGACCGCCTCCATGTTGCGCCAGCACGTGACTGACCAGCCCCGGACATTGCGGCAATAGTTGCGGAACGACGCATGACCCGTCCGCCGGTCGAGGGTCAGGAAGCTCAGCCCGCTCTCGATGGGGTGACGGCAGGTTGCCAGGATCCGGGCATCGGGAAACGCGCGCAGGATCGCGGGCATGTCACCCGCGATGGCGCGATTGTTGTGATGCTGCAGTACCATGTACCTCAGACGATCCAGATCCTGACCGCGGATGCAGGCCCAGGCCACGGCCAGGCTGACGTAGAGTCGTCTGTCGTCTGCATTGTCGTCCAGAGTGTCCCATGCGAGGCGGAAGGCATCCTCGAACAGCGGGCGGCGTTGCTGGAACCAGGTCGCCAGTGCATCGGCCATGGAGGCGTCTTCGCCTGCGAAACTCCTGCCGTCATGGAATTCGGGATGCGCATCGAGCCATGTCGTGATGTCCTGACCCGCCGCCCTGAAACTGTCCGCATGATGCCAGTGCTGTGCAACTTCCGAAAAGCACACGACCTCCGGATGGCCGTCGAACAGTGACTGGATCAGGAAGGAACCGGAACGTCCGAGGGGCGAAATGACGATCAGGTTGAGGCGGTCGGCGGCAGCGCTGATGCTCGCCCGATCAGGCAGCGTGGCCGTTGCCGTTGCCGTTGCCGTTGCCTCTGCGCTGCTGGTTTCGCCTGACGTCTGACTGGTCATTCACGGTGTCCGCTATCCTGCTGGCAGAACCCCGCTGGCGACTGATGCGTAATGTCGTGAAGCAGAGGCCTCGGTTCCCGCTGCCAATCTGGATGGAGAATCGGCATTGATCAAGGAACCCTGTCCGGGGACGTCACCGACGCCCGTGCACAGGCCTTCCGTTCAGGCCGCGTCCTCGTTCTCGGATTCGTCGGTCTCCGCGTCATCCGCGCGGCGACGGGGTGAGCCCTCTGGCGGAACCTTGCGGCGGCGACGGTCGGGGCCGAAAAACTCCGTGGTACGGACGAAGGGCCGGGCCTGTTCGATCACTGCGGTCAGGCGCTGACCAAGCACCGCGACCGACAGGGGCTTCGCGAGATACTCGGTGACACCGGCGTCACGTGCGTTGGTGACGCTTTCATGGTCGCCGTAGCCCGAGACCATGATGATCGGCAGATAGGGGTGGGGGCTCTTCTCGTCATTGCGAATGAACCTGACCAGTTCGTTGCCGGTCATGCCGTCCATGCGGTGGTCCAGCAGCATGATGTCGGGAATTGCCTGCTTCATGCGCCGCAGGGCCTGGTTGGCGTCCTCGGCCTCCTGCATCATGCCGACGTGCAGGGCCTCCAGAATGCGCACGATCAGGGCCCGCATCTGCTTGTTGTCGTCAACGATCAGGATCGAGATGCCGCTGAGATCGAGTATGTCCCTGCTCATGGCACGATCTCAGCCATTGCCGAGCGCGGGTGCGGCAGGCAGCGCCGCAAGCGCATCAAGAATGGGGGCGGCGTCCAGGTTGCGGCGGCGATCGCCGGAATCGAGACCCTGGCCATCGCGCCTGTCGGGACCGAAATAGGTCTTCGTGCGCACGAAGTTGCGCGGATTCAGGATCACCTCCGACAGGCGGGTGGAGACCAGCGCCGCCGACAGGGGTTTCACGATGATGTCGTGCACACCGGCATTGCGTGCCTCGATGATCGTGCGCTTGTCGGCATAGCCGGTGACCATCAGGATCGGCACGTAGGGGTTGGGGCTTTCCTCGCTCCGGCGGACCAGACGCGTGAAGTCGGTGCCGGAGATCGGCTGCATGCGATTGTCGATGATGACGATGTCGATGGGCTGCGAGCAGAGGATCCGGAACGCGCTCACGCCATCCTCGGCCATATGCATGGTCCGCACGCCAAGCGCCCGCAGGATCTGCACGATGATGTCCCGGATATGGCGGTTGTCGTCCGCCACCATGACCGAGAGCATGCTGAGATCGAGGTATTTCAAGGCGTCACCACAGACAGGTCCACGGTACGCGCGACCAGCCGCGCATACATCATGAACCCTAGTGCCGAAGGCTTTCGCTTTGGTTAATCAGCCTCAGCGCGGGCTGCGCTTCGCCAGGATGCGCTGCAGGGTGCGACGGTGCATGTTCAGCCGCCGCGCCGTCTCCGACACATTGCGCCCGCAGAGCTCGTAGACCCGCTGGATATGTTCCCAGCGTACCCGGTCGGCGGACATGGGATTCTCCGGCGGTGCCGGCTTCTCCCCATCGACCGCCAGCAGGGCGTTGGCCACGTCATCGGCATCGGCCGGCTTGGCCAGATAGTCGATGGCACCGGCCTTCACCGCCGCGACGGCGGTCGCGATGTTGCCATAGCCTGTCAGCATCACCGCCCGCGCCTCGGGCCTTACCTCATGCAGGACGCCGACGATATCCAGGCCGTTGCCATCCTCCAGCCGCAGGTCGACGACGGCGAAGGCGGGGCGCAGGCTGCGCACCATGGCGATACCCTCCTCCACCGTCTCTGCCGCTTCCACATCAAAGCCGCGCTTTTCCATGGCGCGGGCCAGTCGCAGACGGAACGCCTTGTCATCATCGATGATCAGCAGGGAGCGATCCTCGAGGTCGTTGATGTCGAGCATCTCCTCGTCACCGTCCTTCACCATACGCATGGTCCCCTTCTGCGTCGTCGGGTGCCGGGTGCCGG
>CAXBNO010000481.1:0-3062 GCA_963976775.1 uncultured Kordiimonadales bacterium | reverse complement strand
GCACGGGCGCTTCGTTGACCTGATTGTCGTAGATGCCGCTGGGGATATCGACGATCGTCCGGCCCGGATAGGACAGGGCTTTCTGCACCGGCTCTGACTTGAAGGCTTCGTCGGTGAGGCCGAGGATCCGGATCGGCGAGACCAGCGCGAACTGCTGGATGGACGGGCTCGGAACCGTGGTCGGGCCGACATAGACGTCCATCTGGCGGTCCATGAACGCGGTTTCCGCCGACTTCCAGTCGAACTTCACGACATCGAAGTCCTCACCCGGAACCAGCCCGGAGGCACCGGAAACCAGTTGCGTCGCCACAGTCGTCGCGGCACCGGCGGGCGGGCCCAGGAAGACCTTCTTGCCCTTGAAGTCGGCGATCGACTTGATGCCGGAGTCCTCATAGACGACGATGTGATACGGGCCGAGCGGGTAGTTGATGAACCCGCGCAGGTTCTTGTTCAGCTCCGGTGCCGCATCGACCTTCGAGAACATCGCAGTCTGGGTCTGCATGAACTGGTTGATCGTCGGTGCAGTGGTGAACAGGTCGACCTTGCCCTGTGCTGCATCGATCGCCGACTTGGTTGCCGGCTTGCCGACGGAGACCTGGATCTCGACCGGCATCTTCTTCTGGATCAACTGGCTGAAGGCAATTGCGAACTGGCCCGGTGTCGAACCTGCGGGGAAGCCGTCCATGGTCAGGAATTTCTTGTCCTGTGCCATGGCACCTGTGGCGAGTCCGGCAGCCAGCGCGATTGCGGCGGCCCCCTTCATGACTGTTCTGCGGTTCATTCCTTCATTTCCTCCCTGTTTTTCTGGATAGGATGTTTCTCAGGTATTGGCGGAGGCGGATTGTGCCTCAGCCGCTTGTCGTCTGCTCTTCACGGCCTCGATCACGATCAGGGCGATACCCACAGCGACCGCAGCCACCTGCAACTCCCAGATCACGATCAGCATCGCGAAACCCGCGATCAATCGCAGCAGTCGCGACCAGGCTGGTAACCTGTTCATCTCGAATCCGCTCATCGCCGTGGTCAACAGCCAGACCGCGAGGCAGAGCCTGAACAGTATCCAGATGAAGTCCGCGAGGCTGAAATCATCATAGACCAGCAGCAGGCTGGGCTCGTAGACGAAGACGAAGGGGATGATGAACCCGACCAGCGACAGCCGCAGCGCGGTGATGCCGGTGCGGATCGGTTCGCCCCCCGCAATGGGCGCGGCGGCCACCGCCGCCAATGCCACAGGTGGCGTTATGGCCGAAAGCACACCGAAGTAGAACACGAACAGGTGCACCGACAGGTCAGGCAGCCCGAGTTTCTTCATCGCCAGACCGAGCACCAGCACGACGATCAGATAGGCCGGCAGTGTCGGCATGCCCATGCCGAGCACAAGGCACGAAGCGGCGGCCAGCAGCAGGGCAATGAACAGCGTCTGCTCACCCATCAAGGCAACCTGCGTCGCGAACTTCAGGCCGAGACCGGTCAGTTCGAACACGCCGATCATGATGCCGATCGAGCCGACGGCCATCATGATGCGGGAGCCCGCGACACCGCCCTTGGCCAGCGCCATAATGAGCTGCTTCGGGTCCTTGCGCAGTGCCGGATTGAGCGCGAAGGCGGAAATGATCGTTGCGACGACCGCCCAGAAACCGGCCATGCTGGGGGAACGCCCCATGCCGAGCGTCACGATGATGGCGGCCAACGGCAGAAAGAACATGAGCGACTTCAGCCCGTCACCGGGTTCCAACTTCGGCCGCTCGCCCTTGGCATAGGGTTTCAGCCCGATCCGGCGCGCCTCCTGCCCCGTCGCCACGAAGAGGCTGGCATAATAGAGCAACGCGGGAACCAGCGCCGCGATAGCGATGGTCTGATAGGATTCACCGGCAAGCTGGGTCATCAGGAACGCGGCGGCACCCATAACCGGCGGCATCAGCTGACCGCCTGTCGATGCAGCAGCCTCGACCGCACCGGCGAACTCCGGTTTGAAACCGCGTTTCTTGATCAGCGGAATCGTTACCGCACCCGTACCCACCACGTTGGCGGTCACACTGCCCGACGACATGCCGAAGATCGATGATGCGATGATGGCCGAATGGGCCGGTCCCCCACGGGTCCGACTGGTCGCCGCAAGCGCCATGCGGATCATGACATTGCCC
Organism: uncultured Kordiimonadales bacterium; assembly: GCA_963976775.1. Classification (GTDB taxonomy): domain Bacteria; phylum Pseudomonadota; class Alphaproteobacteria; order Minwuiales; family Minwuiaceae; genus Minwuia. The sequence goes on along the minus strand of CAXBNO010000481.1, from coordinate 918 downwards.
GCACCGGTGCCTTCCAGCAACGCGCCGAAGACAATGAAGATGAAGACCAGCAGCACGACGATACCGGTCGGGAACCCGAAGACACCCTGCAGGCCGTACCAGATGATCTCCATGGTCAGTTCCAGGCTGAAGCCTGAATGACGGAAGAACCAGGGCAGATCCTGACCGAACAGGCAGTAGAGCAGGCTCAGCCCGCCGACGGCTGCAAGAATGAACCCGAACGTACGGCGGGTGAACTCCAGCAGGGCAACGATGGCCATCAGCGCGGACCACTGGTCCAGGGGACTGAAGTTGACGACAAGGTTCTCGATGTCGTCGATCTTGTCCAGGAAGTTGAGGCAGGCAAATCCCAGATTGGCCGCCAGCGCGAAGTCGATGATCCAGGCAAGCATGCCAAGGGCCGCGCCGCTGAATATCTTCTCGTTCGCCAGCGGGGAGGTGAACACCACCACGACAGCGCAGAGAAACAGCGCCCCGGCCCGGATCATCTCCGGGTTAACATACTGACCATAGTAGGCAATGAAGATGGAATGGATGGCCAGCCCGACGGCGATCGTCAGGCCGATCCACTTCAGTGCGCGCACAAACGGGTTGCCGGAAACAGGCACTTCACCATCTTCCGGCGAAGGCGCCGGAACGGTCTCGCTCTGATTGCTCATCTGATACCCTCAGACCGGCCGGTCGCCATTGACGGTGACGCGATGCATTTCCCGCGTCGCATCGCCGTAATCAGCAATCGCATAGTGCTGCGTACACCTGTTGTCCCAGAAAGCGACGGAACCTTCCTCCCAGCGGAAGCGGCAGGTGAATTCCGGTCGTTTCAGATGATCGAACAGGAACTCCAGGATCGCCCTGGATTCCTTGCCGGACACGCCGACCAGTTTCTGGGTGAAGATGGAATTGACGTAGAGCGCCTTC
>CAXBNO010000480.1:0-3072 GCA_963976775.1 uncultured Kordiimonadales bacterium | reverse complement strand
GTATATTCGAGGCTGCTGCCTTCGGGAGCGGAAACGGAAACGAAGATGATCCCCCGATCCTCTCTGGGCGCCAGCTCCGTCGGCAGGGCCTGCAAGAACAGATAGGCCAGCCCGGAGACGGCAACGGCGAGCGCCACGATCACCAGCGGCACCGACAGCGCACGGCTGAGCAGCCAGCCATAGCCGGAGGACATTCCCTTGAACACCCCCTCCGTCGCCCGTCCGACTGCGCTGGGATTCCTGTTGACCCGCAGCAGCTTGGAGCAAAGCATCGGCGTGAGACTGAGTGCGACAAAGCTGGAGAACATGACCGCCGTCGCGACCGCAATGCCGAACTCGCGGAACAGCCGCCCGACGTTGCCTTCAAGGAACGAGATCGGGACGAACACCGCGATCAGCACCACGGTGGTGGCGATGACCGCGAAAGCGATCTGCTGCGCTCCCCGCTTGGCCGCGAGCAATGGCGGTTCCCCGCTCTCGATGCGCCGATGGATGTTCTCCAGCACCACAATGGCGTCATCCACCACCAGACCGATGGCCAGCACCAGTGCCAGCATGGTGAGCACGTTGATCGAGTAGTCGAGCGATCCGAGAACAATGAAGGCGGAAAGGATCGATACCGGAATGGCGAGGGCCGGTATCAGTGTCGCCCAGAATGATCGCAGGAAGATGAAGATGACCAGCACCACAAGCGCCATGGCGATGGCCAACGCACGATAGACCTCGCGGATCGATTCCTCGACGAACACGGCCTGGTCGAAGGAAACCACGAGTTCCATCCCGACCGGCAGTCCTGGCGTCACCTTGGCCAGTTCCTCGCGACCCCCCTCGGCGACTGCCAGTGTGTTCGACTTCGATTGCCGTATGATTCCGATACCGATCGCGGTCCGGCCATTGGCCCGGAACTTTGTCCGTTCGTCCTCCGCGCCCAGTTCGACGTCCGCGATCTCGCTCAGGCGGATGAAGTAGTCGTTGCGTTCGGAAACAATGATGTTGCGGAATTCCTCGACACTGCGCAGTGCCGTCTGGGACTTGACCGCGAACTCCCGTTCGACCGACTCGATGCGACCCGAAGGCAACTCGATGTTCTGCCGTCTGAGCGCGTTCTCCACGTCGGTCACTGTGAGTCCACGCGCGGCGAGTTCGCCCTTCCGCAGCCAGATGCGCATGGCGTAGCGCTTGCCCCCGCCGGTGCGCACGCGGGCAACCCCGTCGACGACACTGAAGCGGTCCATGATCTGGCGCTCGGCGTAGTCGGTCAGTTCCAGGGCATTGAGCCTGTCGCTGGTCAGCACCAGCCACATCATGGCGCGGGCATCCGCTTCGGTCTTCGCGACACGTGGCGGGTCCGCTTCGTCCGGCAACCGGTTGATGGCCCTGCTGACGCGGTCACGCACGTCATTCGCCGCCGCATCGATGTCACGGCTGAGATTGAATTCGACCGAGATGGAGGACGACCCCTCCTGACTCGTGGAGCTGATCTTCTTCACGCCGCCGATGCCGGCGACCTCATCCTCCAGGACCTGGGTGATCTGGGATTCGATGATCTCCGGCGATGCGCCACGCCAGATGGTATTGATCGAGACGATGGGCGGGTCGATATCCGGGTACTCGCGGATCGTCATGCTCTGATAGGCAAAGATGCCGAAGATCATCAGCACCAGACTGATCACTGTCGCGAAGACCGGTCGCTTGATTGCAACGTCCGAGAGGACCATGCCGAACTCCCTGCCTGATCAGATCACGTCAGGCTGATGGTTTCTGAACCGCATCACCAGTGTTGCTGCGGATGCTCACCTCCGCGCCGGGACGCACCTTCTGAATGCCGCCCACGACGACGATATCCTCTGCCTTCAGTCCGGAAGTGACTTCGGCCTGACCGGGTCGCCGACGACCGATGGTGATGGCGCGCCTTTCCGCCTTGCCGTCAACGATCGCGAAGACGAACATGCCATCATCCACGGCGATGATCGCCTCCTCCGGCACCATCAGTGCGCCGTCCTTGGCGCCATAGGCAAGATCGACGGTCAGGAACATGCCGGGACGCAGCAGCCCCTCCTTGTTCGCCAGTTCCGCGCGCACTGTCACCGCACGGGTCGCCGGATTGATCCGCGTATTGACCGTGGCGACCACGCCTTCCAGCACCACATCCGGATAGGCGGCGGTGCGGGCGGTGACCAGGAGTCCCGGATGCACGGAGGCCATTGCGGTCTCCGGCACATCGAAATCCAGCTTGACCACGGAAATGTCATCCAGGGTCACGATCTCGTCCCCAGGCGTGACCAGCGCGCCCTGACTGACCTTCCGCAGGCCAAGCCGACCCGAGAATGGTGCCTTCAGTTCGTAATTGCGCAGCCGCGCCTCGATCTGCGCGACAGCGGCGTCTGCCTCCGCCAGATCCTGGGCCAGTTCCTCGGTACGGCCGGCTGTCACGGCGCGGGCGTCCCGCAGCTTCACACCGCGTTCGTAGTTCTGGCGGGCCCTGGTCTGGCGCGCGACGGCTTCATCCCGCTCCGCCAGTATCTCCACGGCATCAAGTCGCAACAGGACGGCGCCCTGGCGCACCGTGTCGCCTTCCCGAAAGCGGATATCGGCCACACGTCCGGCGACCTTGCTGGTGATCGTCACCGCCTCATTGGCGCGGGTAGTGCCGATGGCCTGGATCGTATCCACCAGACGCTCGGACGTGACCGGTGCCACATCGACGAGAACCGCCCCGCCACCAGAACGCTGACCGGCATTCGACTCCGCAAAATAGGGTCCGATGATCGGCAGATCAGCACGCGCCTGCCAGACCACATAGCCAACGAGCGCAAGCACCGCGATGACGACAAGCTGAATTCCAAGACGCAAGCCGGATACTCCCGTGATTGCCCGGAGACCTGGCGGGCGATGCAGTATTTGACCTTGAGACCGCCCGGTCCCCGAGCGAAGTTAACGTGTCGTATACCAGTGGCAAATGCTATTTGCAGTACTCCCGGTCACGATCAGGTGCCGGGATGTTGCCCGGCAGGCGGCGGGAGGCCCGATTGACGACCCTGTTCATGACACACACCGAATGCCTGTTCCACG
>CAXBNO010000479.1:0-3079 GCA_963976775.1 uncultured Kordiimonadales bacterium | reverse complement strand
CCCGCCAGTTCCGGATCCTTGCCAGTATCGGCGACGGCCCGCCGTCGCCGCTGCCGTTGATGGCACCGACGATGCCACGCGGCAGGAACAGGGTGACGAAGACAAACAGCCCGCCCAGCGCGAACAACCAGATCTCCGGCAACGCACCGGTCAGGTATGTCTTGGCATAGTTGACCAGGATTGCACCGATGACCGCGCCGTAGAGCGTGCCACGACCACCGACCGCCACCCAGACCACGACCTCGATGGAGTTGGCGGGCGTGAACTCGCTCGGGTTGATGATGCCGACCTGCGGCACATAGAGCGCCCCGGCGACACCGGCCATGCAGGCCGAGAGCGTGAAGACGGCCAGCTTGTAGCGGTCCACCCGATAGCCGAGGAACCGGGTCCGTGACTCCGCATCGCGGATCGCGGTGATGACCTTGCCGTACTTCGAGCGCGTGACCGCCTTGCAGATCAGGAACCCGAGACCGAGGGCCAGCGCCGAGGCGATCAGCAGCCCGATCCGCGTTCCGTCGTTCTGCAGGTCGAAACCGAGCAGATCCTTGAAGTCGGTCAGACCGTTGTTGCCGCCAAACCCCATGTTGTTGCGGAAGAAGGCGAGCATCAGCGCATAGGTCATGGCCTGCGTGATGATCGACAGATAGACGCCGGTGACCCGGCTGCGGAACGCGAACCAGCCGAAGATGAAGGCCAGCAGGCCCGGCACGAAGACGATCATGATCGCCGCGAACCAGAACATGTCGAATCCATGCCAGTACCAGGGCAGTTCGGAATAGTTCAGGAACACCATGAAATCCGGCAGTTCCGGATTGCCGTAGACGCCGCGGTCACCGATCTGACGCATCAGGTACATGCCCATGGCATAACCGCCGAGCGCAAAGAACGCGCCGTGTCCCAAGCTGAGAATGCCGCAGAAACCCCAGATCAGGTCCACCGACAGCGCCAGCAGCGCATAGGTCAGATACTTGCCGATCAGGCTGACCAGATAGGTCGGCGCATGCAGCGGATGCCCGACCGGCATGAGCAGATTGGACAGGGCCAGCAGCAGGATCAGACCGAACAGGATGCCGAGGAAGATCATGCCGCCACGGTCGAAGGCACGGAAGACAAGGCCACGCATGATCATGACTCCACCGCCCGGCCCTTCAGCGCGAACAGGCCGCGCGGACGCTTCTGGATGAACAGGATGATGGCCACCAGCACCAGGATCTTGGCCAGCACCGCCCCGGCATAGGGCTCGAGGAACTTGTTCGCGATACCCAGGCTGAGCGCGCCCACCAGTGTCCCCCACAGGTTCCCGACCCCGCCGAACACCACCACCATGAAGCTGTCGATGATATAGGACTGGCCCAGGTTGGGACTGACGTTGTCGATCTGGCTCAGCGCCACACCCGCCATGCCGGCGATGCCGGAACCGAGGCCGAAGGTGAGTGCGTCGACCCGGTCGGTACGGATGCCCATGGCACCCGCCATGCGGCGGTTCTGCGTCACCGCCCGCATCTGCAGCCCCAGCGGCGTGCGCTTCAGCACCAGCATCAGCATGGCCAGCACCACCAGCGCAAAGACGATGATCCAGATGCGGTTGTAGGTCAGCGTCATCTCGCCGAGTTGCACCGCGCCGGACATGAAGTCGGGATTGCCGACTTCCTTGTTCGTCGGACCGAAGATGGAGCGGACGAGCTGCTGGATGATCAGGCTGACACCCCAGGTGGCAAGCAGGGTCTCCAGCGCCCGTCCGTAGAGATAGCGGATGACGGTCCGCTCGATCAGGACGCCGACGGAACCCGAGACCAGGAAGGCCAGTGGCACCGCGATGGCCAGGGAGAACTCGAACATGCCCGGTGCGTTGTTGCGGATGATCTCCTGCACCACATAGGTCGTGTAGGCGCCCAGCATCACCATCTCGCCATGGGCCATGTTGATGACCCCCATGACGCCGAAGGTGATCGCCAGGCCGATCGCCGCCATCAGCAGGACCGAGCCGAGGCTGATGCCGTAGTAGATGTTCTGCGCCGTGGACCAGAGCGCCAGTGCGGCCTCGATGCTTGCGACGCCTTCGGCAGCGGCAACCTTCACGGGTTCCGTCGCGCTGTCCGGAATGCCCTTCAGCAGCGAGAGCGCGTCGCGCCCGCCCCGGTCGGCGAGGGACTGGATGGCCGTGATCTTGGTGGCATCATCACTGTCGGACAGCAGGACGGAGGCCGCCTGCGCCTCCTCCATCGCGGTGCGGATGCTGTCGACCTTCTCGGCGGCAATCGCCTGCCCCAGCGCCTCGACCGCTTCCGGGTCCGGGCTCTTGAACAGGGACTGGGCGGCGGCGGCGCGGACCTTCGGGTCCGGCGACAGCAGGGTCAGGCTGCCGAGGGCGCCACGCAAGGCGCGCCGCATGCTGTTGTTGATGCCGATCTTGCGGGCGTCGCGTCTGCCGACATTCTCGACAAACGCGCCTGTCAGCGGGTCGAGCAGGTCGGTACCGGATTCGGCCTTGCGGGCGATGAAGACCTTGTCGTCGGATTTCCGGTAGTAGAGATCACCGTCTGTCAGCGCCTGTAGCGGGGCCACTGCACGCGGATCACCCGTGGCCGCGATGGTGTTGACGGTCTGCTCCATCGCCGCGTAGTCGCGCGTATGAAGCTGTTCGATAAGCCCTGGCAGATCATCCGGGTCCGCCGCAAGGGCCGGCAGGCCACAGCAGAGCGCGATCATCAGGGCGAGAAGACGGGCAATCATGCGCCGGACTCGCTTGTTGGCAATGGGGGAACTGGGGGTCGGGTCTTCGTCGGTATCCGTTCAGATGGTCGGGGTGGCGACCGGCCGGATCGGCAGAAACCGGCAGCCGCCACCCCTTCCGTCAGATCACGTGGATCAGTACATCGGCTTCTCGCAGCCGCCGCACACCCACGGGAAGGTCCAGTCAGCCGTCAGCTTGGCGCTTTCGGGGATGAAATCGGACCAGGCATCGCCAACGACGACACCATCCGTGGACCAGACCGTCTGGATCTGGCCATCATCCTGAATCTCGCCAATCACGACCGGCTTGGACAGGTGGTGGTTGGGCAACATGACCGCCGTGCCA
>CAXBNO010000478.1:0-3083 GCA_963976775.1 uncultured Kordiimonadales bacterium | reverse complement strand
GACGGCGATCAGCAGCAGCATCGGGAACCAGGACACGAAGATCGTGAACAGGCCGTTGCCTTCCTCCTGCGGCCTGGCATCGATATCGACGCCCCTTTGGCGCAGGCTCTGGATCAGGTTCGGATCGGACGGCGCATAGGTGCGGAAAGCCTGCCCGCCGGACAGGTTGCCGGTGATCGAACGCCCCTCGATCGTCACGTTGCGGACGGAACCCTCATCGACCCGGTTCATGAACTCCGAGTAACTGAGACTGGTGCCCGATTCCTTGACCGAGGGAGTTTGAAACAGGTTCACCAGCGCAAGCGCCAGCACGACAATGATGATCCAGAACGCGATATTCCTGCCGAAAGGTGCCAACTGTCAGATGTCCTTGAGTTCAGGGTGACCTGCAATAGCAGATACGAAACAAGCGAATACGATACCCCTAGCGGCAGCCGGACTCCACTGCAATCGGGACTTCATACATGTTTCAGATAGTCCGGTTTCCACGGTGCACAAGCCAGAAAAGTGAAACATGTTTCAGTGCGGGGCCGTGAAGAGGGGCCTGGCGCGCACCAGCACATCGCCTGGCAGCCTGACGGCCGCATTGAGCGGACAGCCGAGGGTTTCGCGCCGCCTGTAGACACAGGGCAGCAGCGACGCTTCCGCAACGCCGGGCCCGATGGAGATCGGATCGGTCAGGGGCGCAGAGGCTTCAAGGCGGAACCGTCCATCCCAGAGCAGGCTGCGGGGCGCGCCCGGCAACCAGTCATGAAACGGCAGATTCCGATGCTCCCGCACCACCCGCACACACGTGCGGGACTGGCGAACGAGTGCATGGCCAAGGGTCAGGGTCAACAGGGCGCCGCCCTGGTGCAGGCGTGCGACAGCGCGTTCCGCCTTCTCAAGTCCCGGCTGGATTCCTCCGGCCTGAGCCGCCGCCCTGAGCAACAGCCTCAGCCTGATCTCCTCCGGCAGGGTCTGAAACACGGCCAGGTCCAGGGTGACATCGCCAGCCGTGCCGGTAATGGCGGATTCGGTCCAGACCCGGTCGGTCCAGGCCATCAATGCATCGGAGGCTCGTGCAGCGCGATCAGCCAACCGGTTCAGCCGCGCCCGCTGCTGCGCCGAAGCCGGATGCGCAGCCAGTTCCCTGTCGATCCTGTTGCGTTCATGCCGGGGATCGTCATTGGTCGGATCATCGACCCAGGCAAGGCCCTGCGCACCAAGGAATGCGACCAGGTCCGACTTGGCCACCGACAGCAGTGGACGGCAGATGCGGACCCCGCCGCGCTCTGCCAGGGGCCGCATGGCACCGAGCCCGTCGATGCCACTGCCACGCGCGATCCGCATGGACACGGTCGCGGCCTGATCGTCGGCATGATGCCCGACGAACAGGCTGTCGATGCCCTGCCCCCGGCACCAGTCGAGCATCAGCGCATAGCGTGCGTCCCGCGCCCGCGCCTGAAGCCCTGTGGAGGGCTTCGCACCGTCCCAGTGCAGGACCACGTTCGGGACCGATGCGGCAGACAGCCGCTCCGAAACCAGCCTCGCCTCGGCGTCCGAACCGGCCCTGATGCCATGGTCGACGATCAGCGCAGTGACATGTCGTCCGTGGCAGCGTGCCCAGTCACGCAGCAGAACGGCCAACGCCATGCTGTCAGGTCCACCGGAAACGGCAGCGGCAAACGAACCGCCCGGATCAGGCAGTCCCGCCATTGCCTCCTGAAAGCGCTGTTCGGCTTCGGTCATCGGATCAGGCGCAACCGGCCTTCTGCTTCTCGCGCTGCATCCTGCGCTTGATGCTGCTCGATGCTGTCGGGTACCGGTCGGAGAGTTCGTTGAAGACAGCGCAGGCATCCTGCTTCTGATCCAGCACGACCAGCGTGATGCCGAGTTTCAGCAGGTTGTCCGGTGCCTTGGTGCTGGTGCGATACTTCTGATAGCCGGTCAGGAAGGCGGAGGCCGCAGCCTCATAGTCCTGGCGCACATAGTGGCTCTCCCCCAGCCAGTACTGGGCATTGCCCGCCAGTTCATGCTCCGGATGCAGTTCCAGGAATGCCTTGAAGGCCTGCTCGGACTCCGCAAACCGCTTGGCCTGCAACAGGCCGAAGGCATGGATATACTGCTCCCTCGGCTCACCATCCGGCAGCGCCTGGTTGATCGGGTTTCCGTTCGCCGGAGGGGTGCTGGCGGCTGGTGCCGCAGCCAGTTGGCCTGTCTGTTCATTCCCGGCAGGGGCGGCTTCCACCTGCACGCCAGTACCTGCGGGAGCATTGCCTTGCGGCAGGCGGGCCACTTCCTCCGGTGTCACCTGCCCCAGCACCTGCGTACCCTGGGCCGCACCCGCAACAGGTTCGGCATTGCCACCGGCAGCCGGATTCGTCGTCGGTGCAGGCGTGGGCGCGGCGGCCATGTTCCTCTCGATGGCGGTCAGACGGAAATCCACGTCCTCGACCAGCTTGGTCATGCGGCTGTCGATGCGCCTCAGCTTGAAATCCACCTCCTCAACGCGGTTGGTGAGGTTCTGCATCTCCTCTTCCAGCGCATTGAGTTTCAGGGTGAGGCCTGCAGCGTCGGCACGTTCAGCGACCGTGGCCGGTGCTGCATCGCCGCTTTCCGCCGTCGGAGCCGCCGGCAGGGGCCGCCCGCCCAGCAGATGCGCCTTCAGGTCCGTGACGGAGCGCTCCAGCCGCTGAACCCGGTCATTCAGGGGTGCCAGATCCTGCGCGACAGCTGTCGTCGTCAGGGGTGCCGCCAGACCAAGCACGAGAACGAGAGACACAAGCCCCCCGCGACCAGACACCATCATCATCGGATTCTCCTCTTCACGGACAAGAATGACCCGTCATCGGCGTGAATGCATCTTCAATGGCGCAGAAATGCGACGAAAATGCGAACTGCGGTCCCGAGACGCAAATCGCCCGCCGTTGCACGCGGCAACGGCGGGCGAGAAAAACTTGCTGCCACCCGGAGGTGGCACCTCACGACATCAGTTGGAGATGACCGTGACCGAGCGGCGGTTCTGGGCCCAGGCGCTCTCGTTGTGACCCAGCGCGACCAGGCGCTCCTTGCGGCCCTTGCCGATCACGCGACCGATGCCG
>CAXBNO010000477.1:0-3083 GCA_963976775.1 uncultured Kordiimonadales bacterium | reverse complement strand
CCAGCGCATCAGGCCAGAAGACTGGTTCCATACGTTCGATCCCGAGTGTCGCCAGCCCTATATCGATACGATGACACGGCACAGGAAGACGCTCGAACCCTACATGATCGAGTTCGGCGCGACGGATACCTCGACCGGGGAGCATCTCTGGATCCGGGAGGAGGGCTGGACCACCGAGGACCGTTTCGGTGTGATCTACCATGACAGCGTGCTGATCGACATTACCGAGCAGAAGGAGGCGCTGGCCCGCCACGAGGAGAGTGAGGAACGCTTCCGCGCCTTTGCCGAACTGGCATCCGACTGGTACTTCGAGATCGATGCGGAAATGCGCTTTACCTATGTTTCCGAACGCTATGAGGAGAAGTTCGAGATCAGTCGCGAGACCATCCTGGGACGCAACTGGTTCGAAGTCGTCGGAGCAGAGAATCCGCGCCTTGAGCGACAGGCGACCATTGCCTGGGCCAAAATGCAGAAGCACTGGGCGGACCGGAAGCCGATCGAGCGGATCCATACACCGGTCAGGATGGGCGGCGCCAGGCGCTTCGTGGAGATTTCCGCCGCGCCGGTCTTCGGGACGGATGGCACATTCACCGGCTATCGCGGCGTCGGTCGTGACATCACGGAGATGGTGGAGGCGCGCGAGCAGGCCATCGAGGCACTGCGGCATGCGGAGGAAGCAAGTCGCGCCAAATCCTCGTTTGTCGCCAACATGAGCCACGAATTGCGCACGCCGCTGAATGCGATCATCGGTTTCTCGACCGTCATGAAGGGCGAGATTCTCGGTCCGATGCAGAATGAGCGCTATCTGGGCTATGTCAGCGATATCGCGGCGAGTGGCGAGCATCTGCTCAGTCTCGTGAACGATGTCCTCGACATCTCGCGGGTAGAAGCCAACAAGATGGATATCACGCCTGAACCTATCGAACTGGAAGGCGAGATCCAGAGGCTGGTGGAACTGTTCCGCGACCGGCTCGCCGAACGCGACTTCCGCCTGATTCCGGGCGAGCCGGGCATTCTCCGTGCGGACCGTCGGGCCTTGCGGCAGATGATCATGAACCTGCTGTCGAATGCCATCAAGTTCAGCCAGACAGGCGACATGATCTCGCTGGAAGTCGGCAGGACCGGGGCAGGCGAGACATTTATTGCGGTTCAGGACAGCGGCCGCGGCATCCGGGAGGATGAACTCACCAAGGTCATGGAGCCCTTTGGCCGGGCCGGGGACGTCGATGTGACACCCGGCACCGGACTTGGTCTGCCCCTGACGCAGCAGTTGGCCGAACTGCACGGCGGGCGCCTGGAACTGGCGAGCACCTTCGGCAAGGGGACCACGGTCAGCATCATCTTTCCCGACAACGGAAGCTGATGCTGACGGCGACCGTCGATACCTACATGTAGAGGGAGCGCTGGTCTTCCATGCCCTTGTAGAGGTCGGACACGAACTCGCCATACCCGTTGAACAATTGTGTCGGCACACGCTTGCCGCCGGTTCCAAGCACCTCTTCGGTGGCCTGACTCCAGCGGGGGTGATCCACCTTCGGATTCACATTGGCCCAGAAGCCGTATTCCCGGGGAAGGATCTCCTCCCAGAAGCTGGTTGGCTGTTCATCGGTGAAGGTGATGCGAACGATCGACTTGATCGACTTGAAACCGTACTTCCAGGGCAGGGCCAGGCGCAGGGGCGCTCCCATCTGCTTCGGCAGCGGCTTGCCATAGGCACCTGTCACCATGAACGGCAGTTCGTTGCGCGCTTCGGCCATTGTCACGCCCTCGATGTAGGGCCATGGGTACCAGCGCTGGCGCTGTCCACTGGCCATGTCCTTGTCGAGGAAGGTCTCGAAGCGGACGTAGCGGGCACTGCCCGTCGGCTCTGCCAGTTCCACCAGTTTCTGCAGCGGAAAACCGCTCCAGGGCGCCACCATCGACCAGGCCTCGACGCAGCGATGACGATAGGCGCGTTCCTCCACACCCAGGCGGCGGATCAGGGCATCGACATCCCAGGTCTTTGACTCCTTCACCAGCCCGTCGATGGTTACGGTCCAGGGGCGCACCTTCAGGTCCTGCGCATCGCGGTAGATCCGCTTGTGGGAGCCGAATTCGTAGAAGTTGTTGTAGGTCAGGTTGATGTCTTCTTCGGTGATGTCGCGCGCGACGCGATACCGCAGATTCGGTGCCGCCGGATACATGTCGGCGGTGGGTATCAGTTCGTCTTCGGCCTGTGCCTGACCGGACAGCCCGAGCGCCGACACGCCGATGGCACCCAGTCCCATGCCCTTCAGCAGGGCACGACGATTCAGAAACACGCTCTCCGGCGTTGCGGCGCTTTCGGGAAGCTCCCAGCCTCGTCTGTTGCGAATGAGCATGCTTGACCTCCTGCGACCATGAACCTGTGTCCAATAAGGCGTCTCGAGGCGCGATCCGCAAATCAAGCCAGCGTTATTCGAGCGTCAACTCGATACTGCCGAGGGGGCCGAAGTCGGCCTTCAGGTGCTGACCCTTCTTCGCATCATAGACGACAATCGTCGTGCCGGTGGAGACCCGGTCGCCTGCCTTCAGCCCGTCCCGCGCATAGACGGCACGGACGTTGGCCAGCCAGGTCAGCGCATTCAACGGGTGATCCATGACATTGATGCCCTGACCCTCCCGCACCAGTTCACCATCGGCGTAGAGCTTCACTGCCATTTCGGCGAGGTCGATGTCCTGCCAGTTGCTGACCGGGGCGCCGTGCACCCAGGCACCATGGCTGCCATTGTCGGCGATGATCTGCACGGGGCCAATGGTGGTCCAGTCCCGGAAGCGGCTGTCGACGATCTCGATTGCCGGGAAAGCGGCCGCAACCGCATCCCCCACCGAACCCGGATCATAGGGTGCCGCCGCCGCCGGCAGGTCCTCGCCCATCAGAAAGCCGACCTCCGCCTCGATCACGGTCATGAAGAAGTCGTCGGTACTGAAGGTCGCGGGGGAGGGGCGGGAGGTGTTCTCGAATATCCCGCCGAAGAAGGGTTCGTGGACCCCGATCTGGCGCTGCGCGGTCTCGTTGGTGCAGCCGATCTTCCAGCCGATCTGGCGACCGCCGCCATTGGCGG
>CAXBNO010000476.1:0-3087 GCA_963976775.1 uncultured Kordiimonadales bacterium | reverse complement strand
GGATCATCGCCCGGGGCCAGTCCCTCGGTCACGAAATCCAGCACCGTCGCGTGGCCGGAAAGATCCGGCTCCTGCGGCAGGTAGCGCAGGGTGGTGCCCGGCTGCAGGAAGAAATCCGCGCTGTCAGCCTGCACGATCCCGGCAACGATCTTCAGCAGGGTCGACTTGCCGGAGCCATTGCGCCCGACCAGCGACACCCGCTCCCCCGCCGAGACAACGATCTCCGCGCCGTCCAGCAGCGGTTTGCCGCCGAAGGTCAGTTGCACGTCGCGCAGATGCAGAAGGGGTGGTGCCATGGCGCGCAGTCTTAAGGGCAGAGACCGTCCGATGGAAGAGTGCCGCGCTTGAGAAAATCGCCCGGATGGCTAGATAGACCGGACTGCCCACCCCGAGACCAGTAACGCTGGAGCCCACCCGACATGATTTCGCGATTCTATGACTGGCTGGAATCGCGGGTGGATTCGTTTCCCGATACGGTGCCGACGAAGCCGCCCTCCGGCTTTATGGGCTTCATCTTCCACTTCTCCCGCCCCTTCCTGCCGCTGATCGTGATCAGTGCGCTGTTCTCCGTCGCGATCGCCATCGTGGAAGTTCTGATGTTCGCCTTCCTGGGCGACATCGTGGACTGGCTGTCCGCGACACAGCCCGACCAGCTCTGGAGCGCGCACGGAGTGGATCTGGTGCTGATCGCCCTGATGGTCGTGGTGCTCTATCCGCTGCTCTATTTCGTCGGCGAATCGATCAGTCACCAGGGGCTGCTGGGCAACTTCGCCATGCGGACGCGGTGGGAGTCGCATCGCTATCTGCTGCGCCAGAGCATGGCCTTCTATCAGGACGACTTCGCGGGCCGGGTGGCCGCACGGATGATGCAGACCGCACTGGCGGTGCGGGAAGTCGTGCTCAAGACATCCGAGATCCTGCTGTTCGTCGCGGTCTATTTCGCCAGTGCCCTGGTCCTGTTCGCCAGCGCCGACTGGCGGCTGGGCCTGCCGATGCTGGCCTGGCTGATCGGCTATCTGGTGATCCTGAGACTGTTCATCCCCCGGCTGGCGGAAGTGTCCCGCGCCCAGGCCGATGCACGGGCCGACGTCACCGGGCGTGTGGTCGACAGCTACACCCACATCGGCACCGTGAAGATGTTCGCCGACGCCAATTACGAGGACCATTATGCGCGAAGCGGCATGAGGCGCTTCCTGGGCACGGTCTACAGCCAGATGCGGCTGTCCACGGCGCTCTCTGCCTCACTGGCAACCCTCAATGCCTTCCTGATCTTCGGTATCGGCGCGGTGGCGATCGCGCTCTGGTCGCACGAGATCATCACCACCGGTGCCATCGCCTTTGCCGTCGGCCTGGTGCTGCGCCTGATCGGCATGTCCAACTGGATCCTCTGGGAAGTCGCCAACCTGTTCGAGAATGTCGGCGTCGTGATGGATGGCATCGACACAATTGCCCGCGACCGCAGCGTCGTGGACGGTCCCGACGCGAAGCCGCTGAAGGTGGAGAAGGGCGAGATCGCCTGGCAGGACATCCATTTCAACTACGGCAAGGTCCTGCCCGAAAAGACCGCCAACGTGATCGATGGCCTGTCCCTGACTATCAGACCGGGCGAAAAGGTCGGGCTGGTCGGTCGTTCAGGCGCGGGCAAGTCGACGCTGGTCAGTCTGCTGCTGCGGTTTCACGACCTGGAGGGCGGGCGCATCCTGATCGACGGGCAGGACATAGCCGCCGTGCAGCAGGACAGCCTGCGGGCCGCCATCGGCATGGTGACGCAAGACACGTCCCTGCTGCACCGCACGGTCGCGGAGAACATTGCCTACGGGCGCGCCGATGCCACGCGGGAACAGGTCATTGCTGCTGCGCGGAAAGCGGAAGCGCATGAATTCATCACCGATCTGGAGGATCTGAAGGGCAACCGGGGCTATGACGCCCACGTCGGGGAGCGTGGCGTGAAGCTGTCCGGCGGCCAGCGCCAGCGCGTCGCCATTGCCCGTGTCCTGCTGAAGGACGCGCCGATCCTGATCCTCGATGAGGCCACCAGCGCCCTGGATTCAGAGGTCGAGGCCGCGATCCAGCAGAGCCTCTACAGCCTGATGGAGGGCAAGACGGTACTCGCCATCGCCCACCGCCTGTCCACGATCGCCGCCATGGACCGGCTGGTGGTGATGGATCAGGGCCGCATCGTCGAACAGGGGACGCATGCGGAACTGGTTCACCGGGATGGGCTCTACGCCGAACTCTGGGCCAGGCAATCCGGCGGCTTCCTGGCCCGGGAAGAGGTCGCCTGACCTCGCCCGCCTGAACTCACCCTCCCTGTGCCAGCAGCACCGCCGCGATCATGTAACAGGCGGCAGCAGCAGCGGCGGCGAGTGTCCGCAGGTGGTTCAACGGCGTCCAGCCGCGGACGTAGTCGGGCCAGTATGCCTGGGCCTCGTCACCGGCAAGCGCCATCCGGTCCAGGGTCTGGTTCATCGGAACATTGCCGACTGCCGTGATCCCGAAGACGCCGAAGACATAGAGGCTGGCCGCCGCAATCAGCCAGGGCACGGCCACCGCCCCCACAAGCAAGGAAGCGCACACTGCTGCCGCCGCCGAGATCGGCACCATCCCCATCAGCAGGATCAGGAAGACAGAACGATAGACCTTGCGGTTGATGATCTGCATTGCCTCGCTGCCCGCCGCGGCCTTGGCCCGACGCAACGACGGCATGACAAGGTCGGAGAATGTCAGGAAGACGCCCGCCACCATCGCGCTCGCCATGGCAAGCGCCAGCAGGCTCCAGACTACAAGTTCGTTGGTCATGTGGAACGCCCTTTCGCGCTGGTCAGTTGGAGATGGCAACGGCCTGCTGCATGTAGCGGCGGTCCGTCAGTTGCCGGGCGAGGAAGCCCGCTACATCTGCGCGGGAGATCTTCAGCGCCAGGCGCCGTTCACGCCCGCCAAAGCCTTCCCGATAGCCCGCCGTGTCCGGCCCGTCCGTGAAGGCGCTGGGACGGACAATCGTCCAGTCCAGACCGCTGGCGCGTACCAGATTCTCCTGCAACTCGTGATCCAGGAACACCGGGCGCAGCAGCAGTCCGAACATGATCC
>CAXBNO010000475.1:0-3099 GCA_963976775.1 uncultured Kordiimonadales bacterium | reverse complement strand
AGTGGAGTGGTCGGTTCAGCATCAACCACCACGCCGCTCGCGGACTTGATCCGCGAGCCCAGTCTCCCACGCCTGTGCGGCACTGCTGGGTACCCGGGCACGGCGTCAGTGGAGTGGTCGGTTCAGCATCAACCACCACGCCGCTCGCGGACTTGATCCGCGAGCCCAGTCTCCCACGCCTGTGCGGCACTGCTGGGTACCCGGGCACGGCGTCAGTGGAGTGGTCGGTTCAGCATCAACCACCACGCCGCTCGCGGACTTGATCCGCGAGCCCAGTCTCCCACGCCTGTGCGGCACTGCTGGGTACCCGGGCACGGCGTCAGTGGAGTGGTCGGTTCAGCATCAACCACCACGCCGCTCGCGGACTTGATCCGCGGGCCCAGTCTCCCTCGCCTGTGCGGCACCATGGGTGCCCGGGTCAAGCCCGGGCACGGCGTCTGAGGGGTGGTCAGGAAGTAGAACACCGCCGCGGTTCCCAATCTCACACCTTGCGGCGCAGCAGTCCCCGGAAGATCTGGTCGTCGCCGATGGCGCCCAGCATCCGGCCGTCCTGCACGATCAGTACCGGACCGCCGGAGCGTTCGCGCCAGTCGATGACCTGTTGCATCACCACATCGGGTGCGGCGGTCAGCATCTGGCCGGTGTCCGGGCTGGTGGCGGGATCGGCGGCGATGATGGGCCAGCCTTCGCCGTTGCAGGATGCCTCCACCGGCGCGCCGGTCCCATCCAGCGCCAGCTTGAACCAGCCGTGGCGGTCAAGGCACAGGCGCCCGGCCCCATCGCGCGGCAGGTCGTCGACGCCGCGCATCATGGTGGCGGCGCGCATCACCTGCAGCGGATTCATGTGGGCCACGAACTCCGCCACATAGTCGTTCGCCGGGTTGAGCACGATATCCTCCGGCTGGCCGGTCTGGATGATCTCCCCGCCCTCCATGATCGCGATGCGGTTGCCCAGCTTGATCGCCTCGTCCAGGTCGTGGCTGACGAAGATGATGGTCTTCCGCAGCCGCGCCTGCAGGTCCAGCAGTTCGTTCTGCAGGTGCGCCCGGATCAGGGGGTCGAGGGCCGAGAAGGGCTCGTCCATCAGCAGGACCGGCGCGTCAGTGGCGAAGGCGCGGGCCAGCCCGACCCGCTGCTGCATCCCGCCGGAGAGTTCGTGGACACGCCGGTCGGCCCAGACCCCCAGATCCACCAGATCAAGCTGCCGCGCCACCCGCTCCCGCCGCTCCGCCACCGGGACCCCGGCAAGCTCCAGCCCGAGACCGACATTCTCCGCCACTGTCCGCCAAGGCAGCAGCGCGAACTGCTGGAACACCATGGCGATGCGGTGCATGCGCAGACGGCGCAGTTCCGGGGCACTGCAACGGACCACATCCACCTCCGCCGCGCCGTCGTGCACCAGCACCTGTCCGCGCGTGACCGGGTTCAGGCCGTTGACCGCGCGCAGCAGGGTCGACTTGCCGGAGCCGGAGAGGCCCATCAGGACGACGATCTCGCCCTCGTGAATGTCCAGACTGGCACCCTTGACTCCGACGACCTGCCCCGTTTCCTCCTGAATCTCGGCCCGCGACTTTCCGGCATCGACCAGCGGCAGGGCGCTGGCGGGCCGGTCGCCGAACAGGATGTCCACATCGCGGAAGCGGACGACCGCTGGGGTGGAGGCGGGAGTGGATGCCGTCTCGCTCACTTGCCCGGCCCCTTCGGACCTTCGTCACGGCGGCAGAGCCGGTCGAGGATGATGGCGATCAGGACAATGGCGACGCCGACCTCGAACCCCTTCGCGATATTGACCGTGTTGAGCGCGCGCAGGGTCGGCACCCCCAGCCCGTCGGCCCCCACCAGCGCGGCGATCACCACCATCGACAGCGACAGCATGATGGTCTGGGTCAGCCCGGCGAGGATGGAGGGCAGCGCATAGGGCAGTTCCACCTTCCACAGCAGTTGCCAGCCGGTGGCACCGAACGCCTGCCCCGCCTCGATCAGCGGTTTCGGGGTCGAGGAAACGCCGAGATGCGTCAGCCGGATCGGTGCCGGAATGGCGAAGATCACCGTGGCGATCAGGCCCGGCACCATGCCCAGTCCGAACAGGATCAGCGCCGGGATCAGATAGACGAAGGTCGGGATCGTCTGCATCAGGTCCAGGATCGGACGCAGCAGACGGAACAGCCACGGGCGATGCGCCGCCGCAACCCCGATGGGCACGCCGACGACCATGCAGACCGCCGCCGCCGACAGCACCAGCGCCAGGGTCTCGGTGGTCTCCTCCCAGTATCCCTGGTTGATGATCAGCAGCAGTGAAAGCGTGACGAAGACCGTGAAACCGATGGAGCGTTTCAGCAGCCAGGCCAGCGCCGCGACCAGCCCGACGATGATCAGCGGATGCGGCGTTTGCAACAGCCACAGCAGCCCGTCGATGGCGGTTTCCATGCCGATGGAGAAGGCATCGAACCACCAGGCGAAATTATCGGTGATCCATTCGACGACGGACTTGGCTGCCTTGCCGATGGGAAGTTTCTGCTCGGTCAGCCATTCCATGCGATCGATCCCCTATCCGGTTGGGCGGGCGCTGTCCCGGGCGGCGGCCAGTTCCGCCAGCAGTGCCGCGCGGTTCTCGTCCAGATCCGGCGCATGGCGGCGCAGGGTGCCGTCGGGATGGCCCGAGATCTTGATCGGATTGCCGCCCATCTGCACGTGCCCGGACACCGGATCATCGGTGTGGACAATCATGTTGCGGGAAATCACGTGCGGGTCGGCGAGCACCTGCGCGACATTGTTGATCGGACCGCAGGGCAGGCCCTTCGCCTGCAGAATGGCGAGCCAGTCGTCAGTGGCCCTGGTCACGAACAGGCTGTCCAGCACTACCTGAAGCTGCTCCACGTTCTCCACCCGGCTGGTGGGTGTGGCAAACCTGACATCCTGCGCCAGTTCGGGCGCATCCAGCGCCTCGGCCAGGTCCTTGAACGCCTTGTCCGTGCCACAGGCAACGATGATGTGGCCATCCGCACTGGTGAAGGCCGCGAACGGTGCGATGGATGGATGCCGCGCCCCCAGAGGACCGGGAATGTCACCCGTCGTCGTATAGCGCACGATGGCGTTCTC
>CAXBNO010000474.1:0-3110 GCA_963976775.1 uncultured Kordiimonadales bacterium | reverse complement strand
TTCTCCAGCAGTGCCACCTGGCAGTCCAGCATGCCGATATCGATCATCGCGCCCCTGCCGGTTCGCGTCCGCTCGAACAGGGTCGCGTTAATCCCGGCAGCGGCGAACATGCCCGCCGCAAGGTCGCCGATGGAGGATCCGACGCGGGTGGGCGGCCCTCCGGGATGGCCGGTCAGGCTCATCACCCCGCCCATGCCCTGCACTACCATGTCGTAGGCCGGTCGTTTGGCATAGGGGCCGGTCTGGCCGAAGCCACTGGCCGCAGCGAAGATCAGCGACGGCCAGCGCGCCTGCAGCGTGTCCCAGCCATAGCCGAGCTTCTCCATCGTGCCGGGGCGAAAGTTCTCCACCAGCACATCGGCCTGATCCAGCAACTGCTCGAACACCGCCCGGTCCTCATCCACCTTCAGATTCAGCGCGATGCTTTCCTTGTCACGGTTCAGGCTCATGAAATAGGCCGATTTGCCCTTCACGAAGGGACCGATGGAGCGACTGATGTCGCCGACGCCCGGTTCCTCCACCTTGATCACGCGGGCTCCGAGTTCGGCCAGCATCATGGTGCAATAGGGACCGGCGAGAACCCGGGTCAGGTCGATGACGGTGATCCCGGCCAGCGGGCCACCACGTTCCGATGCAGCAAGCGTCATGGGTCAGCCAATTTCCTTCAGTTTGCGCGCCGCCTCGACGGCGAAATAGGTCAGCACACCATCGCATCCCGCCCGCTTGAAGCCCAGCAGGCTTTCCAGCATCACCCGTTCGAGATCCAGCCAGCCATTTCCTGCCGCCGCCTGCAGCATCGCGTACTCACCGGACACCTGATAGGCGAAGGTCGGCACGCCGAATGTCGTCTTTACCCTGTAGCAGAGGTCGAGATAGGGCATGCCGGGCTTCACCATCACCATGTCGGCACCCTCGGCAATGTCCAGCGCCACCTCCCGCATCGCCTCGTCGCCATTGGCCGGATTCATCTGGTAGGTCGCCTTGCTGGCCTTGCCCAGATTGGCCTGGGAGCCGATGGCATCCCGGAACGGGCCGTAGAAGGCGGAGGCATACTTGGCGGCATAGGACATGATCATGCTGTTGACATGACCTTCGCGCTCCAGCGCCTCCCGGATCGCGCCGACCCGCCCGTCCATCATGTCGGAGGGGGAAATGATGTCCGCCCCCGCCTCCACCTGGTTGAGCGACTGGCGGACAAGAATGTCGACAGTCTCGTCGTTGGCCACATAGTCGTCGCGGATCACCCCGTCATGCCCGTGGGAGGTGAAGGGATCCAGCGCCGCGTCACACAGGATGCCGATCTCCGGCACCTCCGCCTTCACCGCGCGGATCGCCCGGCAGACGATATTGTCAGGGTTGGTCGCCTCCGTCCCCTCCGCGTCCTTCTTTGCCGGGTCGAGCGCCGGGAACAGGGCAATCGCGGGAATACCGAGCGCTGCCGCCTCCGCCACCGCAGCGGGCAGGCTGGCCACATCATAGCGGCGGACTCCGGGCATGGCCGCCACCTCCTCGACGCCCGAACCCTCATGCACGAACAGGGGCCAGATGAAATCCGCCGGGGTCAGCACCTTCTCCGACACCATCCGCCGGGTCCAGTCCTCCGCCCGGGTGCGCCGCATCCGGACACGCGGGTAGGCACCGAGCGGCGGTGTTTCAGGCCGCGCCCTCTGATGTGCGCGTCCAAGCGTCGGGGTCTCGTCATTCATGGCTCTGCCTTCCGTCAGCCCGCAGGATGGCGCGACGATAGACCATTTCCCGCCCCGACGGAATCGTCGGCACTCTTTCCGCCACGGCAATTGACCCTTGCAAACCGACGCACTTGCCCCTGACAATGAACCGGCCTGCCGGGGAAGAATCCGGGCGGGGAGGAATGGTCGCGTGAAATGACGACCGTCCGTTGGGGAAAACACAAGGAAACATCCAATGAAGAAATCCCTCTTTGGTGCCAGCCTGGGCCTCGCCCTGTTCGCTGCTGGCAGCGTCATGGCGGGCAGCCATGCCGCCTCCGAATGCAAGCCCTCGAAATGGGGTGCTGACGACCAGATCGGCTCGGCCAACCATGTGACACCCGATCAGGTGATGATGGCCACGAAGCTGGTGAAGAAGGGCAATTCGCACCCGCTGGGCATCGTCATTGACAGCTCCACCCCGGCGTTCCCGCCGCGTGGCCTGATGCTGCAGGTGGTCTCTCCCGGCCAGGCCGGTGGCAACCGTCTGACCCAGTTCGGCTATGAAGCCATCTACAATGACGACATCGCCCAGCTCTGGTTCGGCATCGGTCCGCAGATCGACGGCCTGGGCCACCTGGGTGAGGGGGGCATGTACTACAACTGCAACTCCGACGCCGAGATCGCACAGGTGACCGGCCTGACGAAGCTTGGTGTCCACAACATTCCGCCGCTGGTGGGACGTGGCGTGCTGATCAACATGGCGAAGCACTTCGGTGTTGAAGTCATGGAGGCCGGACAGTCATTCGGTTCCGCCGATATCCGTGCCGCAGCCGAGGCGCAGGGCGTCGAGATCCGCACCGGTGACGTGGTCCTGTTCCACACCGGCTGGACGGACGGCAAGCTTGGTTCCGACCCGCAAGCCTGGGTCAGCGGTGAACCGGGCATGAACAATGAGGCCGCGGTCTATCTCGCCGCCCAGGACGTCATGGCCGTGGGTGCCGACACCTGGGGCCTGGACTCCGTGCCGCCGGCAAAGGGTGACAAGCTGTTCTACGGTCACGTGACCCTGCTGAAGGAGAACGGAATCTACATCCTGGAGACCATGAACACCGGTCGTCTCGCCGAGGAAGGCGTGACCGAGTTCATGTTCGTCCTGGGTCAGGCCCGGATCAAGGGCACGGTCCAGATGATCATCAATCCGGTGGCCCTCTGGTAACAGCAGCCACTTTCGGGTTACGGAAAAGGGGAGCCGGTGGTTCCCCTTTTTCATTTCAGGATCGGACGCCCTGACCATGCAGGAAAGCCAGACCCGCAAGATCGCCATCCTCGGCGCCCCCGTTGATTCCGGGGCCAGCCTGCGCGGCTGCCAGATGGGACCGGATGCCATGCGCATTGCCGGGCTGGGAGAGGCGCTGCAGGAACTGGGACATGAGGTCCGCG
>CAXBNO010000473.1:0-3133 GCA_963976775.1 uncultured Kordiimonadales bacterium | reverse complement strand
CTCGGCCCGACGCACGCAATCTACAGTTTCAGTCTCGCCGGTCATGAGTGCGGCGGCACTTGCGCCGATGCTGCTTTCGATCTCCCCGCGTAAGACGCGGATCAGATTATGCCGTGTCGCACCGGGGAGGTTGCGATCTTCCTTCGCCAGCATCTGGATGACACTGGCAGGATTCTCCAGACGACGGGTCAGCAGCGCCATCAGATAGCGGGCATGGCCCGTCCGGTCATGCGGCAACCCGCGCAGCAGCTTCACCAGCAGCTTCCGCCCGCTGTCGTCCAGTGTATCGACGCGGCCTTCCGGAATTCCCCGTGACAGGCTCACCATCGCCTCGCCGATCTCCAGGCAACCCGTGATCAGCCCGAACCGTCGCCGCAGATCTTCCGGTGAACGCGCCGGACCACAACGCACCTCGGCCAGCGCCACCGCCGCGGCCTTCCATATCTCCCGCCCGAGCAGGATCTGTCCGGCCCGGTCCTCGGGACGGTGGTTCAGATGCGCCAGCCGCTGCTCGAAACGCCGACGCAGGTCGGGTGCCAGCTTGCGCCGCACGAGACGGGCTATCGCCGAGCATGATCGCCGCATGATCAGGCCGTTATCGCCCGTCACCTCATTGACCAGAAATTCCTCGAACGGCTGACAGAGCAGCCGCGAGAACGTCAGCGCCCGCACCGGTCGCATCCGTACCAGCCTGCGCCTGAGAATCTGCATCTCCGGCTGCACATTCGCCTTGTTGCCCAGCTTCTCGTAGAGTCGGTAGAGTTCAAGGAACTGATCCGGATGCAGGGCGAACATGCGCTGTTCCAGTTCCTCCGGCGAAACGATTCCGGTCATCGGCGCTCTCCCCCCTGCCCTGCCGTCTGCCTCTCCGGTCTCGCGAGCAGTTCCTCGTCCAGATCACCGCTCAGCCAGTCTTCGAAGACCCGGACGCGGCTGCGGTACTCCCTGAACAGTTCCACCGAGCGCCGTCCCGCATCGGCGTCCACCTCACGCGCCGGCACGATGGGAATGATCCGCCCGATCTCCTTCGCGGCAGCATCGATGGCGATCCTTTCAGCCACCGCGTCGTCCCAGATGCGCAGCACATAGTCCCAGCCGTCCAGCAGCCACGCGATCCGCAACAGGTAACCGCGCAATGTCTTCTGGCTTGCGTCCCAGCGGGCCATCAGGCGGATCGGATCGGCCAGCATGCGATCGACCTCGGCAATCGCACGCCCGGCAATTCCGGCTGAATGGTCAGCCGACATGGCCGCAAAGCGTCCGATATGTGCCAGATCGGAGACAGTGGTCCGTCCCCAGTTGTCGATGGCGTGAGAGAATTCCTGCATCCGGGTATGCAGATGCCGCAGTCTTCCGGGTTCCGGCAATGAACGAAGACCAAGCGTGCCAAGCAATG
This sequence comes from uncultured Kordiimonadales bacterium, assembly GCA_963976775.1. Classification (GTDB taxonomy): domain Bacteria; phylum Pseudomonadota; class Alphaproteobacteria; order Minwuiales; family Minwuiaceae; genus Minwuia. Next base: position 1,737 of record CAXBNO010000473.1, on the reverse strand, counting down.
CAGCCAGTTCCTCGATATGCTGGTCGACAGCGACAGCATCGATGCTCGCGCGGGATGCGGCCCCTCCCAGCATGGCACGGACCTGCGTCCGCCCCTCCGGTGATCCCATCGTGGCAACCAGTTCCGGCCCGATCTCGCCGCCGCCACGGCGCACGGTGTCGAGCAGCAGCATGATCCGGGTGGAGACCTGGACCTCGGCGGCCCGCGTCAGTTCCTCACGTGCCAGCTCCGCAAGCTCCTGGCCACCAATGCCGGTGGTCGCCAGTTCCAGCCAGCAGCGCCGGATGCCCGTTGGCGTGACCACCTTTTCCTTCGAGACGATCTCGGTCAGCGTGCGGTCATGGACAGAAAGTGTCGTGATATCGGGCAGGCTGGTGAAGGCGGTGACATAGACCCCCTTGCTGCCCGAGAATCCGGGCAGGACAACCTCCAGCCTTTCGCGGTCATCCAACCGGACCCTGCACTGTGCCAGCGCCCCGGTCGTGAAGGGGATGACCGTCCCACGCTCCAGGAAGGTACTCGGTTCATAGTGGCTTCGCCGGGCGTGCGCGGCCTTCTGTGCGGCAGTCACCGGCGCACGCGGACGCGCCCCGTCCTGAACCGCAGCCGCCGATGCCTTCAATTCTGTCGCCACGTCCGCCCTCGCCAGTACCCATGCCGCGCACAATGCGCAATCAGACGAAGGCTAGGGAGCAATGGCAAATATTGGCTTAACCGTCAGACCTGTCGGCCAAGCCTTGCACGTATGGCCGCAATCTGCTGGTCCGCATCGATCCGGGTGAGCGCCGTGATCTCCAGTTCCCGATCCTCCAGCACATCCGTACCGTCAGCCTTCTGCAGGCGGTCGCGGATCACGGCATCGCGGCGATGCAACAATACCTCGACCTGCGGGCGGAACAGGACCATCAGTGCGTTGAGCCAGCGATTGACGGGCCACTCCGGCCAGATCAGATCCATCTCGAACCGGTCGAGCATGGCGATCACGTCATGGGCGCTGTAAAGGGTTTCGCCCGTGACCCAGCGGTTGGTGCTGAACAGGTGTGTAGGCACACCGAGAGCATTCATCGACACGGCCACCAGGTGCGCCAGCGCATCATTGCCCGTCGGCCAGGGCTCGTCGCGTTCCAGCGGCAGGGGGCGCACGTCCGGCTGCATGCCCCTGGCCCGCAGGAAGGTGTGGAAGTGCCCGTGCTCCCCCGTCGCGCCACGATGGGCGTGGTAATAGTACTGGCTGTGCGTCTCCGGATCGTAGACGTCACCCTTCGGATAATGGTCCCATTCGTAGAACGTCTCGGACTGCTTCAGCAGCAGGCCGACGATGTTGTCTTCTGTCTTGGCGATCACGCGATAGACATTCAGCAGTTCGTCGGCGGCGGCCAGCATCCGTTCGAGCTGGTCGCGATCACAGCCGTCCAGCAGGCGCGCCGGGTCGAGCTTCAGATCAGCTTCCGCATCCGCAATCTCCCCCACCCAGTGATCACTGAGCACAGGGCCTTCCCCGACCGACCTGTCTGCCGCGCTGGCCTGCTTCATCCGCTTCACTCCCGGCCCGTGTTGCTGTTCAATCGCATATCCGCCCTGCCTCAATCCGAATGCGCATCCGTTATGCCGCATGCAGAAAGGGCTTGCCATGTCAGGTAGTCTGCTGCGGGCGCGGTGTCGAACGAACCTGGATCAGGACCGTTCAAATTTGCGGGATCAAGGCAAACCCGTCAGGGGGAGATGGTGCCTGGGGAG
>CAXBNO010000472.1:0-3146 GCA_963976775.1 uncultured Kordiimonadales bacterium | reverse complement strand
GGGCCACCGCAAAGCCGTCCCCCCGACCGCCCAGCAGATGGTCCTTCGGCACACGCACGCTGTTCCAGCGGATATGGGCGTGCTCCGGCTCCTTCTGACCCAGATAGCCATAGTCCCTGATGATCTCTATGCCCGGCGTTTCCGCAGGCACGATCAGCATCGACTGGCGCCGGTGCGGATTGTTGGCGTTCGGTTCCGTCTCCAGCATGATGATGTAGAAGGCGGCGAACTTGGCGTTGGAGGAGAACCACTTCTCCCCGTTGATGACCCATTCGTCACCGTCCAGAACCGCCGTGGTCTCGATCTTCAGCGGGTCGGCACCGCCCTGCGGTTCCGTCATGGCGAAGCAGGAAACGATCTCGTTGTTCAGCAGCGGCTTCAGGTACCGCTCCTTCTGTGCCTCGGTGCCGTACTGCGCCAGGATCTCCGAGTTTCCGGTGTCCGGGGCCTGCGATCCGAAGGTGATGGGACCGAAACGGGAGCGTCCGAACTGCTCGTTCATCAGCGCCAGTTTCAGCTGCCCGTACCCCTTGCCACCCAGTTCCGGCCCCAGATGGCAGGCCCAGAGTCCGCGCCGCTTGACCTGTTCCTGCAAGGGGCGGACGCGTTTGACGAACAGCGGGTCGTGAATGTTCCACTGGCTGCCGAGGAGTTCGTCCAGCGGTTCGATCTCGCTGCGGGTGAAGTCCCTGATCCAGTCGAGTTCGCTCTGGAACTCCGGATCCGTTTCGAATGACCACATATGAAATTTCCTCCCCGGTTTGATCGGCCCTACATGCCCCACATGCCGGGGCATGCCAATGGCTGAAAGGGGCAGTCGTGCAGTCCGCTATCCGGAACATGGCCGTGGCGGGATCGTCGCACCTGGACCTGGCGAATGAACTAATGCCTTCCCTGTCAAGGGGTTGCATGAATGTTTCCCAAAGCACGCCAATCTTGCGTATTTTTTAATCATTCGGGACCGATCCTCCCGGGACCCTTTGACCGCGTGGTTTACCAATGCTCCACAGCAAACCCAACGCACCGGCCATACTTACGGTCCTGCTTGTCACGATGCTCGGCATCCTCGTCGCCGCCGGCGTGTTCGGCCTGGCCCTGCAGGACATGTCGAGATCCTATGTTGCGGGTGAGGGCTATTATTCGAGGGGGCATCTGACTGCCCTGAGCGCTCTGCATCAGTTCGCACGCACCGGTGACGAGGCCGCCTTTGCGGACTATGAGGCAGCGATCGCGATTCCGGTCCATGACGGTTACGCCCGCGAGATACTGGAAGACCGCATCCAGCCTCGGAGCAGCAGCCATGCCCACCTGATTGGCGGTCTCAACCACCCCGATGATGTTGCGGGGATGTCATGGATGTTCCGTACCTTTTCGGACAGCTATCTGTTTGCGGGCCCGCTTGATGTCTGGCGGCGAGCGGACAGCATTGTGCTGGAGTTCATGGCCGGGGCAGAGGAACTGAGAGCCGCGGTGTCCGGACAGGGCGTCGGCAGCGCCGCAGCGACAGCGGCAATGGACCGGATTCTGCTCATCGACGCCCGGCTGCAGCAGCTTGAACTGGAGTTCAGCCGCCAGATGGGCAGGACCGCCCGCGAACTTGCCCGGATCCTGACCTATGGCCTGATCGGGCTGGGCCTGCTGATTGCGTCCACCGCCATCTTCCTGGTGTCTCATTCCGTGCGGAAGATGCGCGCCTCCGCTGCCGCAGAAGTTGCCGCACTGCAGGAGGCGACGAACCAGCGAAGCCTGCTGAAGACGACGCTGGAGAACCTGAACGAGGGCGTTACCTTCTTCGATGCCGACCTGAAACTGCTGATCCTGAACCGGCGGGCGGAGCAGATTCTGGAACTGCCGGAAGGCCGGTTCGGACCGGGAACCTGTCTCGCCGAGGTCCTGCGTTTCAACTGCCGGCGTGGCGAATACGGCGACGTTGACGAGGACGCCTATGTCGCGGAGATGCTCGAACTTGCCCGCAAATGCCTGCCGCACGAGTTCACGCGGGAGCGTCCGGATGGGAGCGCGATCCAGGTTTCCGGCATTCCGGTGCCGACCGGTGGTTTCGTCACCGCCTATCGCGACGTCAGCAGCGAGTACCGCTCACGCAAGGAACTGGCGGTCAGCCAACAGCGCACCCGGGAGGTCATTGACCATTCGAAGGATGCCTTCGTCAGCATGGATGAGGACGGCAAGGTCTTTGACTGGAACCCGGCGGCCGAGGAGATGTTCGGCTGGTCACGGGAACAGGCGCTCGGATCGCCGCTGACAGACCTGTTCATCCCGGAAGAGTTCGTGGACAGCCATGCATCAGGGCTGAAGCGGTACCTGGCGACTGGCGAGGCCCGGATGGTCGGTCGGCGCTTCGAGACCGAGGCGCAGCATCGCAGCGGACGCAGGTTTCCTGTCGAGATCACGCTTGGCGCACAGTCCGTGGAGGGCCGCCGCGTCTTCAATGCCTTCATCTGGGACATCTCGGAACGCCGGAAGACCGAGGAGGAACTGATGGCCGCGCGGAACCGCGCCGAGGTGGCCAATCGCGCCAAGAGCGAGTTCCTGGCCAACATGAGCCACGAGTTGAGGACGCCGCTGAACGCCATCATCGGTTTCTCGGAGATGATGAAACTGGGTATCGGCGCCGCCCAGAGCAGCAACGCCGTCGAGTATGCAGGGAACATCCACGACAGCGGCACGCATCTGCTGGCACTGATCAACGACATTCTCGACCTGTCGAGCGTGGAGATCGGCAAGGTCGAACTGGACGAGACTGTCTTCTGCCTGGCCGAGGTGACCGAGAGCAGCCTGAGGCTGCTGCAGCATGCCGCTGACCGGAACAATGTCCGGTTCGAGAATTCGATCACGGGGCGCCCCCTCCGGATCCGTGGCGATGTCAGGCGGTTCAGGCAGATCCTGCTGAACCTGCTCGGCAATGCCGTCAAGTTCTCTCCGGATGGTGGCTGTGTCCGGATCCGGACCGAGACCGATGCCGCCCGGATCGCGATATTCGTCTCCGACGAGGGACCGGGGATGGATCCTGCGGCCGCGGCAACCATCTTCACGCCGTTCGTGCAACTGAACGATGCCGTCGCAGGCGCGCAGGGCGGTGCCGGTCTGGGGCTGGCGATCGTCAAGCGGTTCGTCGAACTGCATCA
>CAXBNO010000471.1:0-3154 GCA_963976775.1 uncultured Kordiimonadales bacterium | reverse complement strand
CGTGGATGCGGAGCCGGAGACCGGCAATATCGACATCGACCGGATCGAGGCGGCGATCACGCCCGCCACGAAGGCAATCTCCATCGTCCATTACCTCGGAATGCCGGTCGACATGGTGCGCATCAACGCCATTGCTGCGAAGCATGACCTGTTCGTCATGGAAGACGCGGCGCTGGCCGTCGGCACCTGTCTGGACGGCATCCACGCCGGTCTGATGGGCGACATGGGCTGCTTCTCCTTCTACCCCGTCAAGCACATGACGACGGCAGAGGGCGGCATGGTCCTGACCCGTGACGACGCGCTGGCAGAACGCATCCGCCGCAAGAAGGCCTTCGGGCTGGACCGCACGGTGACGGAGCGCAAGGAACCCGGCGTCTATGACGTCACCCAGCTCGGCTTCAACTACCGCATGAACGAGATGCAGGCGGCGATGGGGATCGAGCAGTTGAAGCAGGTCCAGGGTTTTCTGGATGCGCGTCATGCCAACTACGAACGGCTGGAGGCCGGCCTGAAGGAACTGGACGGTCTGCACCTGTTCCGGTCCAGCGGTGGCCGGTTCCAGAGCAGTCACTACTGCCTGTCGGTCGTGCTGAAAGGCACCCGGGCGGCGCGGCGTTCCGACGTTGCGGCGGCGCTGAACGAACAGGGGGTGGGAACCAGTGTCTACTACCCCGGCCCGGTTCCGGCGCTTTCCTACTACAGCGAAAAGTACGGCCTCCGCGCCGAGGACTTTCCCAACGCGACCGAAATCAGCCGGTGTTCCATCGCGCTGCCCGTCGGTCCGCATCTGAACCATGACGACATGGATTTCATCATTCACGCCATGAAGAAGGCTTTGCACGATGTCCGTTGAAACAAACTTTCAGACAGAACAGTCGGCACTGATCGGCAAGAAGGTCGTGATCATCGGTGGTGCCGGGTTCATCGGCCACAACATGGCGCTGAAGATGAAGTCGCTCGGCGTCGAGGTTGCCGTGATCGACAGTCTCGGCGTCAACAACTACTACGCCATCGAGCGCGAGCGCTATACGAACCCGAACGGCGAGATCTATCTGAACTTCATCAAGCAGCGCATGAACCTGCTGCATCAGGCGCAGGTACCGTTCTTCGAGGCGGATGCCCGTGACTACCACGCCCTGTCCGAGGCGCTTGAAGACCTGAACCCGGATTACATCGTCCATCTGGCTGCGGTTGCCCACGCCAACCGCTCCAACAAGGACCCCTATTCCACGTTCGACCATTCGCTGCGCACCCTGGAGAATGCGCTGGACGCATCACGCTCCACGCGGCTGAACGTGCAGCGGTTCGTCTATTTCTCCTCCTCCATGGTCTATGGCACCTTCGCCGACGGTATCGTTGACGAGGAGACCACCTGCAATCCGATGGGCATCTATGGTGCGCTGAAGTTTGCCGGCGAGAAGATGGTGATCGCCTACAATCAGGTCTTTGATCTGCCCTACACCATCGTGCGTCCCTCCGCCCTGTACGGGGAGCGTTGTGTCAGCCGCCGCGTCGGCCAGGCACTGATCGAGAATGCGCTGCGTGGCAACACGCTGACCATCAATGGCGACGGCATCGACTGCCTCGACTTCACCTACATCCAGGATCTGGTCGGTGGCGTGATTGCCGCGCTGGCGTCCCCCGATGCGGCCAACGAGGTCTTCAACCTGACCTATGGCCAGGGCCGGTCGCTGAACGAGATGGTGGAGATCATCCGGGAGCATTTCCCGGGTGTCGATGTCCGCCACAATGAACGCGACAGCCTGATGCCCGAACGCGGCACCCTGTCGGTGGAGAAGGCCAGGAGCCTGATCGGATACCGCCCGAGCCATCCGCTGGACGTCGGCTTCGTCGATTACATCAACTGGTACAAGGACAACTGGGCCAGCTTCATCGGCTCCAACGCTGATCCGGAAGACGGCCAGGTTGTCTATCTGAAGCGGCGCGCCTGGGCGTGAACGCGAATGCTCCCATGGCGCTCCGGCCGGACGGTTGGCTGTCTGGCCTGCTGGGCAAGTCCGCATGGCACCTGACCCCGTCCGCCGAACCCGGACGGGCAATCGAACTGCCTGACGGGGAGCCGTGCTTCGTTGATGCGCGATTGCCTGTTACCCGCACCGAAGTCGCGCGCCGGCTGGAGGACAAGGGATTCCGTCTGGTTGATACGGGCATTAACTTCGAACGTCCGGTCTGGGGCGCGGCCAACAGCCGGTTCAGCCGGGCGGCGACGCCGAAGGATCGTGCAGCAGTCGAGAACATGGCCGCACGCAGCTTCTCGTTCAGCCGCTTCCACCTGGATCCGATGGTGGCGGTCGAGAGCGCCAACGAGATCAAGCGCCAGTGGGCAGGCAACTGGTTCGAAGGCAAGCGTGGCGACGGCATGATCGTGGCGGAGGTCGATGGTGTGACAGCCGGGTTCCTGCAGTACCTGCGCGCCGGGGATGTGCTGACCATCGATCTTGTTGCGGTCGACAATCGTTACCGGGGCCGGGGACTGGCGCGCGACATGATCGCCTGGTCGGAGTCCATGGTGCCCGGTATCGCCATCCTGCGGGTCGGAACACAACTGGCGAACGCCGCATCGCTGCGCAGCTACATGGGCGACAACTTCCGGCTGATCGCCTCCAACTACGTCTTTCATTACCACGGGTGAGCGACATGCAGATCGCAGGCAGGAACACGAACGACTCGACCTTCATCATCGCGGAAGTCGGCAACAACCACGAGGGTGACTTCGGGCTGGCCAGGGAGATGGTGCATCTGGCCGCCGATGCCGGTGTCGATGCGGTGAAGTTCCAGACCTTCAGCACCGACCAGTTCATCGCGCCGGTCGATGCGGCACGGTTTCAGCGGATGAAGGGCTTCGAACTGACCCACGACCAGTTCGCCGAACTGGGCGTGCTGGCCAGGGCCGCAGGTCTCGCCTTCATCTCCACGCCGTTGGACATGGACAGTGCCGTCTTCCTGAACGATCACGTCGATGCCTTCAAGATTGCCAGTTCGGACAATACCTTCTGGCCGCTGATCGACTATGTCGCCGCCACGGCGAAGCCCGCGATCATCTCCACCGGGCTGGCGGACATGGACTGCGTGCAGCAGTCGGTCTGCCGCATCAAGTCCCGCTGGGTCGCCGACGGCGTGGCGCCGGGCCTGG
>CAXBNO010000470.1:0-3156 GCA_963976775.1 uncultured Kordiimonadales bacterium | reverse complement strand
AAGAGGCCACCTCAAGGGAGGGGTGCGCCTTCACGTCAGGATTCCTCGCTTTCCGGAGCGTCTTCCTGCACCGAATCCACATCTCTCGAGAGCGCGGCACTGAGCTTGGCAATCAAATTCATACCAACGCTTCGCGAAATCAGTGTGGCTGAATGGATCTTAACATTCATATACTGCTTCGTGATGCTCGGTTCTCCATCTGTCTCGTAGTCAAGTACCAGATGGTTCGCCAGAACCAGAACGACATGGTCCGGAACGGATGATGGCAGAACCTCGAACCGATTGGCCAACGAAGGATCGACAGCAGCCTTCACCGCCTCTTCCACGACTGCAAACTCGATCTTTTGCTTCAGCTCGGCAGCGCTCGGCAACGTGTCGTCGGTCATGCATTCCTCCCCGGTACACAAACAGTAGGTGGCTCCATTGACGCCGTCAATCAAGGTTCAAGATGGTGGCTCGGCCCCGGCGTCCGCCTCAAGAAACCCTCGACCTGACAACCTGCCGCTGACAGGCTTCGTGGTCTGACACTGGCTGGGGTGTGTGATCGTGGATTTCGTCGTCGTCGTGTTTTTCGTGATCTTTCTCGCTGTCTTCCTGTTTGCGATCTTCAGCCAGTTGCAGTCGCGGAGCCGGGCCGAAACTCCCGGTCAGGAACTCCGGCCCGTACCCGTCCGGCGATCATCGCCGCCGCCGTCTGAGTTCCGGTTCGATCCAGGCCCGACGCTGCGCGACGGCATGAACGAAGACTGGCGCATCCGGTACGTGGACCGGGATGGCGAGGAAACCAGCCGCACCATCACCGTGCTGGCGCTGCATGGCGAGACGCATCCGAAGTACATTTTCGCGTTCTGCCATCTGCGACAGGATCACAGGCACTTCAACGTCTACAACGTCCAGGCTGCCACCGATGCCGCCGGCAACAAGGTGCCCGTGACCTACCAGCTGCTGCCCTGGCTGGATCAGCGCGACCTCGGCACGATCGGCGGCCGCGGCGAGGGCAGCAGGGTCGAACATGTCCTGCCTGAACCGGTTCCCGTCACCATGCGCAACGACACCACGGGCGAGGTCTGGGACATGCAGATAAGCACCGTCCTGATCCGGTATGGTGTTCCCTTGGTCAGGGGCCGCGCCACGCGGCGACAGACCCCCCACCACCGCAAGTGGACCGGCCAGAAGACCTTCGGTCATGATCCCGAGGATGTCATCTGCGACCCCGACACCAGCGATACCTGGCGGAACCCCCTGACACATCCCGACATTGCCCGTCAGATACAGGACTGACCGTTCGGCGTGATGCGCCATGGCTGTCGTGGCCAGCAGGGCCGAAAGCAGGATGCCCAGCACCACGCCACCCATTCCCTTGAACCGGTTCATGTCGTTCTCCCTTCACGGTAGACCCGGGCCCATCCCGGTTTCGAAGATCAGATCAGGTGTCAGTAGCTCGCGACGGCGTTGACCAGCGTGGCGCGGGCGGCATAGCCGGCGGTGCTGTCCTTCGCGGCCTCGAAGTTGTAGGTGACCTCGATCCCGTCGGGGCCATCGACCTGGCGCGCCACCTGGGGCAGGAACACCCGCGGCAGGGCGAAGGTCAGGGACCGGGAGGAATCGGCATTGTCATAGGTCAGGGCCAGCGCCACCGGCGTCTTGTTCCTGCCCGGGGTCGGTACGTCGGTGGCGGTGCTGAAACGGATGGTCAGGCTGCCCGTGGCCACGAACTCGCCGGGATCCGCATCCTCGATCGCGCCATCGTCGCGGATGGTCTCCACGGCCTCCAGATTGTTCGCCAGGTTCAGCGACCAGCCCATCAGCGACCCGATGCTGGATCCGCCAAGGGTCATGATCCCGCGCCGTTTCTGGAAGTGGTTCGGCACCAGGATGTTGGTGGCCACCGGGGTGCCATCGATCGCGGCCACTTCCTCCGTCTCATCCTGTGCGATCAGGCCCAGCGTGGCCCAGGCAGGGCCGCCGCGCCCGCTTTCCAGCGCCAGGGTATCGGCACGGACACCGGTATGGCGAAACCGCTTCACGGTCGACAGATGTTCGTGACCCAGCTGCAGCGCCATGGACGGCAGATCGGTGCCGCCGCCGGTGAAGACATGGTCGTAGGTGGTATCTTCGTTGTCGGTCGTGTCGGGGGCGCCCATCATCAGTTTCAGCCAGTCGCCGAAATCGACATGATCCACCGGCACCCGGACATTGCCGGCCACCGTGAAGGCGTCGGCATGGCTGTCGCCGACGTCACGGCCAATGCCCAGCAGCGGGTCACGGGTGATCCCCTCCGCCTTGCCCAGGGTGTACTGGTTGAACGGATACTTGGTGTAGACGCCGCCGCCGGATCCATCCGGGGCGGTGCCATATGTGCTCTCGAAAGCGCCCAGCAGGACGCTGCCGACGCCACGGGCTCGGGTCTGATTGGCCATGACAAGGCCCTCCATTGCTGTTCAGGTGTGTCAGTCCGGCGGCTTTCAGCCCGCCATCGTCGCGCTTTCGTATTCCAGGATGACGGGCAGGACCGCCGCCGCGATGCCTGCGCCCCCTTCGGGTGGCGCCACGTCCTCCACCCGTGGGGTGCCTGTCTCCGCGTACTGCACCTGGTTGCCCAGGGTCCGGTCCGCGACCACTGCCGCATCGATCGCCATGATCAGGCCGTCGCGCAGACTGGCGCGGGTCGGGCCCGTATTACCCTCCACCCCGATGAAGATCTCGACCTCGTGGCGCCAGAAGTAGCGTTCCGGCGACAGGCCGTTCTCCGGCTCCCCCATGTCACCGTCGCGGATGTCCACGTAGGCGCCGGGCTTGCCCGCATTGTTTCCCGTATCATTGCGCCGCACGATGGTGCCCGCCGGAACCGCCGTCCGGACAATGGCGAACAGGCCCTGCAGCGCCTTCTCACGATTTGATGGCACGTTCCGCAGCCTCCAGTTCCTTCAGCACGGTGCGCTCCAGAATCCGCTGAGCCGTCACGCGCGTCCGTTTCAGGTCAAAGTGCTTCGGCATGGTCACGCGCGGCACCAGCACGAACATGACCACCGTGGTCACGCCCTTGCGCAGCTTCCCGGTCTTCGTCCTGCCCTGGTTCTTCAGTTGCCGACTGACCGACCCGGACTTGTTGAACTTCACGCCGTCCACCACCAGCAGCGACGGACGTGGCGGGCG
>CAXBNO010000469.1:0-3167 GCA_963976775.1 uncultured Kordiimonadales bacterium | reverse complement strand
ACGAGCCGACCAACCATCTGGATCTGCCGGCCATCGAGTGGCTGGAGGCGGAACTGAAGTCGATGCGCTCCGCCCTGGTGCTGATCAGCCATGACCGGCGGTTCCTGGAGAATCTCTCCGGCACCACGATCTGGCTGGACCGCGGGCGGACGCGACGGCTGGACCGGGGCTTCGCCGCCTTCGAGGCCTGGCGCGACGAGGTGCTGGAGGCGGAGGAGCAGGAACTGCACCGCCTGGACCGCAAGATCGTCTCCGAGACCGAGTGGCTGCACAAGGGCGTCACGGCCCGGCGCAAGCGCAACATGGGGCGGCTCAGGAACCTGCACGCACTGCGCTCCGAGCGGCGCAATTTCGAGCGCGCGCAGGGCAATGTCCGCATGGCGGCGGCGGAGGCGGAGCGGTCCGGCAAGCTGGTGGCGGAGGCCAGGGGCGTCACCCGCGCCTGGGGCGATCAGCCGCCCGTGGTGCGTGATCTGGACCTGCGGCTGCTGCGGGGCGAGACGCTGGCGATCGTCGGGCCGAACGGGGCAGGCAAGACCACCCTGCTGCGGCTGCTGACCGGCGAGATCGAGCCGGACAGCGGCACGGTGCGGCTGGGCACGGCGCTGGAGACCGCCAGCCTGGACCAGCGCCGCGAGAGCCTGTCGCCGGACTGGAGCCTGATGGATGCGCTGACCGGCGGCGGCGGCGATGCGGTGATGGTCAATGGCCAGTCGCGGCACGTCGTCAGCTACATGAAGGATTTCCTGTTCGATCCGAAGCAGATGCGCACCCCGATCCATGCCCTGTCGGGCGGGGAGAGGGGGCGGCTGATGCTGGCGCGGGCGCTGGCGCGACCGTCGAACCTGCTGATCCTGGACGAGCCGACGAACGATCTGGATATCGAGACGCTGGACCTGCTGCAGGAACTGCTGGGGGACTATGGTGGCACCGTGCTGCTGGTCAGTCATGACCGCGACTTCATCGACCGCGTGGCCGACGCGGTGCTGGTGGCGGAAGGGGATGGCGTCTGGCAGCGCTATCCGGGCGGCTACTCCGACATGCTCACCCAGCGCGGTTCCCGACCCGGCAAGGCCGTGCCGACCGGTCAGCGCGCGACCCAGCGACAGAAGGCGGCACCCAAGGCACCACCGCAACGGCGCAAGCTCTCGTTCAAGCAGCAACATGCGCTGGATACCCTGCCGGGCCGCATCGCCGACCTGGAGAAGGAGATCCAGGCTCTGACGCAGGAACTGGCGGATGCCGGTCTTTTCCGTCGCGACGCCGACCGGTTTCAGACCGCAACCGACCGGCTGAGCGCGGCTGAGAGCGAGAAGGAACAGGCCGAGGAATCCTGGCTGGAGCTGGAAATGCTGCGTGAGGAAATCGCGGCCGAGCGGCAGGCCGGCTGATGGTCGCGCCGGACCAGGGGCTTGTGGAACCCGGAAGCCTGGTGCGGACTGACGATCGGGCAGATATGCCAACGCTGGAAAGCGAGCTGCGCGTACAGCAGGAAATGGCGGCCAAGCGTCTGGCACCGGGCATCATTGTCGTGCTGTTCGTCTTCGCGGCCCTGGGAATCGGCAAGTACTGGGTTCACATCCCCCTGGTCGGCGGTGTGGTCTGGGGTTCCATCCTGCTTGTCCTGCTGTCACTTCCGGCCTACCGGCTGTGGCGGCAGTGGACCGGGCGCAAGCTGCTGTTCAGGGGCACGGTCATCGGTCGGGTATCCCTGTTCTGGGCGCTTGCCGTCGGGTGTCATTTCGCCTGGGCCATAACGTTCGCCATGCCCAACGACGACAACGTCGGGCGCACGACCTTTGCGGTGATGGCCTTTGGTCTCGGCGGCATGACGCTGGCCTCCACCTACATGATCCCGCGACTGACCATTGCCTTTCTGCTGCCCATGATCGCCGCGATGCTCTACGGCGCGCTGGTCAGCGACCAGAACGTGTCACCCGTCCAGAAGGTTCTGATGGCCCTGGGCTTCACCGGCACTGCCGGGGTCGTCATCCGGATGAACTGGCTGATCTTCCGCTCGGGAGTGGCAGCCATGGTGGAGCGCGAGGTGCATCGGATCGAGATCGTTCAGCGACGGTCGGAGATGGCTGCGGCAAGCCGGATCCAGCGTCGCCTGCTGCCGCAGCCGACCGACCTGTCCGAGAGTGATGCCCGGTTCGACCTGGCGGTCACCCACCGCTCGGCGGAGGAGATGACCGGCGACCTGTATGACTTCTTCATGATCGATGATCGCCGACTGTTCTTCATGGTTGGTGATGTCTGCGGCAAGGGTGTCACCTCCAGCCTGCTCATGGCCATGACCAAGGTGATGATGAAGAGCGCCGTGCTGCGCCATGACCGCGCGATCGGTGATGTTGCCGGTGAAGTCAGCCGGGAGCTGCTGCGCGAGGATCATGACAACCAGTTCGTGACCTGCTTCGCTGGCATTCTCGACACCACGACCGGCACCATCGACTACTGCAATGCGGGCCACGAACCGGCGCGCATCATCACGGTGGACAGTACGGCACCGTCGCACAGCCCACGCGTCGGGGGACCTCCCCTCTGCGCCTTTGGGGATGTTGACTACGAAAGCGGTCAGATCAGCATGTCACCGGGCGCGACCCTGCTGATCGTCACGGACGGGGTGACCGAGGCACTGAACATGCAGCGCGACGAGTTCGGAGGCGAGCGACTGGATCAGGCCATCTCGACACTACCGCACGATGTCGGTGTCGAGGCGATGCTGACCGGGATCAGCGGCTGCGTCGCGGAATTCGTTGGTGATCAGGATCAGTCAGATGATCTGACCATGCTCGCGCTGCGCTGGCATGGGCCCTCTGCCTGAGCCTGTCACCGGCCCTCAGTTCATCGGGATCAGGTTCAGGTCGCGGTTGGTGCGGTCAAACAGGCGAATGGCCGCGTCGGTGGCATTGCGATAGCGGTCGGGACGGGCGTCGAGGGGTTCGACGCGCTCGTGATGGCTGGAATGCGGGGTGAAGAACGTCTCCCTGGCATTGCTGCCCAGGTCGCGACGGGTGCTGTAATAGACATCGAGCCTGTCGTGGCAGCCATCAAGCTTCCAGACGGAGCGGACGCGGACGAATATCCTGGTCCGGATGGGCGTCGTCCCCTGGCGCAGCGCCAGGGCACGGGAGATTGCCTGGGCGAGATACCGGTGATCGAGG
>CAXBNO010000468.1:0-3179 GCA_963976775.1 uncultured Kordiimonadales bacterium | reverse complement strand
CGGCCTCAAGCTGGGAACTGCGAAAGCTGGACTACGATCTCGCGGCGGTTCGCCGCGGCGTAGCGCCCGTGCCTGCGGTGTTCGTGTCCGAACTGCCGGAAACCCTGCGCGAGATTGATGATGTCGCCACGATGAAGCAGACCTTCATCCGTCTGGTGCTGCCACTGGTGCTGGAATCCAATTCCCGCCTGCTGGCCAAGCGGCAGCAGGTGCTGGAACTGCAGCGGCGGCTGATCGAGCGGCGGCTTCCGTTGACACAGGAGCACCGCGCCTGGCTGGCCGAGCTGGTTGCCGACTACCGTATCGAGGCGGATGAACCGGCAGAGCAGATCGCAGCCCTGCGCCTGCGTGTCGATATCGTGCCGCCATCGCTGGCGCTGGCCCAGGCGGTCACCGAATCCGGCTGGGGGCGCTCCCGCTTCGCCGTGCGCGGCAATGCGCTCTATGGCCAGCGCACCTGGTCGGAGGGCGCCGGTATCGTGCCACATGCCCGCGCCGAGGGCGAAAGCTACGAGGTCCGGGCATTCCGCAGTCTGCTGCAGTCGGTTCAGATGTACATGCGCAACATCAACCGGCATCCTGCGTATGAGGAACTGCGGGCACGGCGCGCAGCATTGCGTGCGGCGGGTGCGTCCGTGGATGGCTGGACCCTGGCCGAGGGCCTGACCCGCTATGCCGAGACGGGCGAGGAGTATGTGGACATGCTGCGCGATATCATCGTCGCCAACCGGTTCCGGGATTTCGATGACGCCTGGATTGAAGGCATTTCAACCGCACGACTGACCCAGCCGTCGTCATGACGCACAAGGGGCGGACCACCCCGCCGGTTCTGCTGCATCTGCTGGTTCTGCTGGCGGTCGTGCTGCCGGCTCTCGGCATGGCTGCGCTGGTCATGGACATGCAGCCGACGGCGCAACTGCGCGCGCCGGTCACGGCAACCTCGCGACCCCTGATCCTGGCCCAGCCGAAGCTGATCAGACCGCGCACGGTGTCCGGTCTTTCGTCACGCTATGAATCCGTCGGCTATACGCTGGAGAGCGTGCGGGCGGGCGATCCGCCGCCCGCATTCGTGCTGATGACCCTGCCGGGCGACTGGACGAAGGAGATGCCCAGCGAAGTGCGCAAGAGCCTGTTCTTCCGCGCCCTGCTGCCACTGGTGATGCAGGTGAATGGCGAGATCGCTGCGGCCCGTGACCGGCTGATTGCCCTGCGTGATCATCCGGACATGTCGCGGCGTGACCGGGTCTGGCTGAACCGCATGGCCGAACGCTACAACGCGATCGACGGCAGGACCGGAGCGATCGACTGGGACGAACTGATGCGGCGCGTCGATCTGGTGCCGCCGTCGCTTGCACTGGCGCAGGGTGCACTGGAAAGCGGCTGGGGCCGTTCGCGTTTCGCGCGACAGGGCAACGCCCTGTTCGGCCAGTGGACCTGGACGGAAGGCGCAGGAATCGTCCCGAAGGACCGGGAGGACGGCAAGACCCATTCGGTCAGGAGCTATCGCAGTCTGCTGGCCTCCGTCCGGGGCTACATGACGAACCTCAATTCCGCCGGTCCCTACGCGCGCCTGCGCAAGGCGCGCGAGCAAGCCGCAGCCGCTGGCAAGCCGGTCACGGGGCAGGAACTCGCAGCCTACCTGGACAGGTACTCCGAGGAAGGCGAGGTCTACGTCAAGAAGGTGCGCAGCATGATTTCGGTCAACAAGCTCGGTCCCATGGACCAGTTGATCAACGGTCGCTGAACCGGGGCGCGACGCGCTATAGTTCGTCCCTGAACCAGTTCCGGGGGGCGACATGGCTGAACGCAGTTTCAGGAAGGAAGTCGAGCTTCTGCGGCTTGGCGACGGTGATACCTTCGAAGGCGAGGGCATTCTCGCCGTCACCAAGGCGCTGCTGCAATCCGGCATTTCCTATGTCGGCGGTTATCAGGGTGCGCCTGTCAGCCATCTGATGGACGTGCTGAATGATGCCCGCCCGATCATGAATGAGCTTGGGGTGCACGTCGAGACCTGTGCCTCCGAGGCCGGCGCCGCGGCGATGCTGGGTGCCTCCGTCAACTACCCGGTTCGCGGTGCGGCTACCTGGAAGTCCACGGTCGGCACCAACGTTGCCTCCGATGCGCTCTCCAACCTTGCCTCTGCCGGGGTGACCGGTGGCGCGATGATCGTGATCGGGGAGGACTATGGTGAAGGCTCCTCCATCATTCAGGAGCGCAGTCACGCCTTCGCCATGAAGTCGCAGATCTGGCTGCTCGACCCGCGCCCCAACCTGCCATCGATCGTGAAGATGGTGGAGCAGGGTTTCGAACTCTCCGAGGCATCGAGTACCCCTGTGATGCTGGAACTGCGCATTCGCGCCTGCCACGTGCACGGCAGGTTTGCCACGAAGGACAACCGGCGCGGCACCTTCTCCGGCCAGAACCGGATTGCCGACCCCAGTTTCGACTACGGACGCATCTGCCTGCCGCCCTCCACCTATGTGCAGGAGAAGGACAAGATCGAGCGGCGCTGGCCCGCCGCCGTCAATTTCATCCGTGACCATGGGATGAACGAAGTGTTTCACGGCTCGGTGGAGGATGTCGGCATCGTCTGTCAGGGCGGCATGTACAACGCCGTCATCCGCGCGCTGCAGCAGATCGGACTGGCGGACGCCTGGGGCGGGAGCGTCGTTCCGATCTACTGCCTGAATGTCACCTATCCGCTGGTGCCCAGCGAAGTCACGGCCTTCTGTGCCTCGAAACGCGCGGTGCTGATGGTGGAGGAGGGGCAGCCTTCCTATCTGGAAGACGCGGTCAACACGATCTTGCGCAAGTCGGACGTCCAGACCCGCGTGATGGGCAAGGGCCTGTTGCCGATGGCCGGCGAGTATACGGGGGAGGCGGTGCTGCACGGCGTGGCCCGCTTCGTCGAGGGCGCGGTGCCGAAGGGTGTCGATCTCTCCCCGGTGCTTCAGCGCTACCAGCAGATTGTCGATGCCAAGGCAAAGGCCGTGCGCCTGCTGGGGGAGCCGATCCCGACCCGCCCGCCGGGATTCTGCACCGGGTGTCCGGAACGTCCCGTCTTCTCCGCCATGAAGCTGGCCGAGCAGAAGGTCGGCAGGTTTCATGTTTCAGCGGATATCGGCTGTCACACGTTCTCCACCCTGCCGCCGTTCAACATCGGCAATACGGTGCTGGGT
>CAXBNO010000467.1:0-3180 GCA_963976775.1 uncultured Kordiimonadales bacterium | reverse complement strand
CGGCCTGCCTCGATCTCGGCCTGCTGGCGTTCCTCCGCCGACATCTCCCTGTTCAGTTCGTTCACCGCACGCTTCGCCGTGCGGTTGCCTTCATCGGCGGCCATCTTCAGCAGCACGAATGCACGCTTGCGATCCTTTTCCACGCCATCGCCGGTCAGATGCTTCTCCGCCAGCCGGACCTGTGCGGGCTGATAGCCACGCTTCGCCAGCCGTTCCAGAATGTCGGCGGACTTCTTCGGATCCTTCTTCGTTCCCTTGCCCTCGTCGATCGCCTTCGCAAGGTTGTATTCGGCGTGGGCGTAGCCTTCCTCCGCCGCCTTGCGATAGCGTTCGACCGCAGACTTCAGGCGCTCCTGCTCCGCATCGGACAGCGGTGCTTCCGGTTCCGGCGGCTTCTTCCTGCTCAGGGCCTGCTCAGCCGGTTCCGGCGGTTCTGCTGCCGGTTCAGCGTTGGCGACAGCGGTCCTTGCGGCTTCGATCACGCGGTCAAGGGCGGCCACAGCCACCTTGCGGGACTTCTCCGCGTCCGACAGGGCGGTCTCGGCGGCGGAGCGGCTCTCCCGCGCCTTGTCGGTGGCACCCGCAGCGGCGGCACGCTGCGCCGTCACAGCCGCTGCCTGAGCCCGCTCCGCCGCTGCGGCCACGGCCTGCGCGGCGACCGATGCGTCTGCCAGAGCCTTGCGGACAGGCTGGGTCGTCACCCGTGTCTCGGTGCGGGCGCGCAGGACCGCCGCAGTGGTTTCCTGCGCGATCTTCAGGGCCTTGTCGGCGGCGGCGACCGCACCTTCTGCCTCCAGCGTGGCGGCGGCAATTGCGGCATCCGGTGTCAGGCGCGCCAGCTCAAGCTCCTGCAGACGCTGCTTCAGTTCCGCCGCGCGCTCGGCTGCTGCCTGGGCCTCGGCGTCTGTCGTGGCGGTCTTGGTGGCGAGATCAGCCTGCGCCTGCAGGGCTTCCGTCCGGCGGATATCGCGTTCGATCTCCGCCGGGTCGGACGGGATGTCCCGGACCGGCTCGGCACCGCTGCGTCGCAGGTTGTCGGGCACCTCGACGATGCCGGCTTCCTCCTTCGGGGTCAGCGCAGGTCCCTTTTCGTAGATCAGGGCCACGTCACCGGCGTTCGGGGCAATGGGGGCGGGTCCGGCAGAGGCTGGCCGTTCCTTGCGCCGTGCGGCCTCGATCGCGGCCTGGCGCACATCGGGCAGGGCAATCTCGGGCGCGTCGTTCGGGGCCTCGACCGTCTTCGGTTCCGGCACCAGCACTTCGGTCGGCTCGGGTCCGGGCTCTGGCTCGGCCACGACAGGTTCCGGCTCCGGCGCGGCTTCCGTGACGGGTTCCGGGTCCGGCAGCAGGTCCTTCTCGTCTACCAGCTCGACGGTCATCGGTTCCCGATAGACGTCGGGAAATATCTGGATGGAGATCGGAAAGCCGCCGATGTCATCCGGCTTGCTGTCGAAGAGCTGTGGCGAAGCGATCACCAGACCGGCCAGCAATGCGACATGACTGACCACGGCCACAGCGGTGCCGCGGCTGATGTTCTCGCCGAAGCTCAGGAAGATCGGTATGGCGCGCCGTGCAATCATGGGACGGTTCGGGGCACTTTCGTTCCGAATTGCATCAAATCAGCAGGTTACGTGATTTCTCTCGGTAACCAGAAGCCTGAACAAGCAAATTGCGTGCCCCCGGACCCGGCCGCGCTCAGGGGCTGAAGCCGCGACCCTGGTCTGGTGATCTCACCCGCCGGTGACACTCATGTGCCGGGACACCGCAGGCTGCTTCTGGCGACGGTCGATGATGAAGTCATGCCCCTTCGGCTTCCGCCCGATGGCCTCATCGATCGTCGCGTCCAGCAGCGCCCCGCTGGGGTCCGTCCTGAGCGCGGTACGAAGGTCGGCGGCATCATCCTGTCCCAGGCACATGTAAAGCGTGCCGGTGCAGGTCAGTCGCACCCGGTTGCAGCTCTCGCAGAAGTTATGGGTCATCGGCGTGATGAAACCGAGACGCTGCCCCGTTTCCTCGACGATGGTATAGCGGGCCGGACCACCGGTCGAATAGTCGGTGTCGCGCAGGGTCCAGTCGTTCTGCAGCCGCGCCCTGACCAGGGACAGTGGCAGGTACTGGTCAGTCCGGTCGCCGTCGATGTCACCCAGCGGCATGGTCTCGATCAGGCAGAGATCGAAGCCCTGAGACCCGCACCAGGCAACCATGTCGCTGATCTCGTCCTCGTTGACGCCCTTCAGTGCCACCGCATTCACCTTGACGTGCAGGCCCGCTTCCTTCGCGGCGCGCAGGCCGTCCTGCACCTTCTCCAGGCTGCCCCAGCGGGTGATGCGCTGGAAGTTCTCCGGATCGAGTGTATCGATGGAGACATTGATGCGACGGACCCCGGCATTGCGCAGGTCGTCGGCAAAGCGGGGGAGCTGGCTGCCGTTCGTCGTCAGTGTCAGCTCATCCAGGTCGCCGGTCTTCAGGTGGCGACCCAGGCCGCGGAACAGCTCCATGACGTTCTTCCGGACCAGCGGTTCCCCGCCGGTCACCCGCAGCTTCCGCACACCCTTGGCGACAAAGGCGGAGCAGACGCGGTCCAGTTCCTCCAGGGAAAGCAGGTCCGATTTCGGCAGGAACGTCATGTGTTCCGACATGCAGTAGACACAGCGGAAGTCACAGCGGTCCGTCACGGAGACTCGCAGGTAGGTCACGGCGCGTCCGAATGGATCAATCACGGCAATCTCGTCCCGGTTCCAAGTTGGACCAGAGATATTGCGCGCGTGAACGGTCGAGTAAAGGGCGAACTGCCGTGCTCAGCCCCTGGCACCAAGCTGATTGAGCGCGGCGAGATACTCGGGGTCCTGCCGCCAGCGCCGCACGACGGCAATGGCGTCGGCGGGTGTCATGCCGTCGTAGAACTTCTGCAGTCGCGCCCTGTCGTTCGCGATCTGGCGTGCCAGCATGCCGCGCGCGACCCGGGTCAGTTCATAGATCGTGAGAAAGATCTGACGGTCGAATTCGAGCGCACGACAGACGATGGCAAGGGCCTCGCCACCGGGTTCATAGATCATGCGCCGCATCAGTTCCGGGCGCATCCCTGCGATCCGGGCGAGGGAATATTCGAACAGGCTGACCTCTCCCTGGCGCAGGGCCTTCACCGAGAACGCGGCGTTGAGCTGACCGGCGGCATGAAGC
>CAXBNO010000466.1:0-3181 GCA_963976775.1 uncultured Kordiimonadales bacterium | reverse complement strand
GACCACGCTGCTGTTCCTGGCGATCTTCACGCTGGCCCTGGGGGAGGGGCGGGCGCCGGTCGGTGGTGTCGCATTCGAGGTCTTCCTGGCACCTGGGCTGGTCATGATGGCCGTGACCCAGAACGCCTTTGCCAACAGTTCCTCCGCGCTGCTGATCGCGAAGATCCAGGGCAACATCGTCGATATCCTGATGCCGCCGCTCAGTTCGGCCGAACTTCTGGTGGCCTTCGTCGGCGCAGCCGTCACACGCGGTCTGGCCGTGGCGATCGCGGTGACCGCCGCGATGACACCCTTCGTCGACCTGCCGTTCTGGTCGATTGGCTGGGGGCTGCTGTTCGTGGTGCTGGCCTCGGTCATGATGGGTCTGATCGGTATCCTGACGGGCCTCTGGGCCGACAAGTTCGATCACATGGCCTTCATCACCAATTTCGTCATCACGCCGCTTGCGTTTCTCTCGGGCACATTCTATTCGATCGACCGCCTGCCTGAATTCGCGCAAGGAATAGCGTTCGTGAACCCCTTCTTCTATGCCATCGATGGTTTTCGCCATGCCCTGACCGGGCAGGGTGACGTTTCGCTGGTGCTCGGGGGCACGGTGCTGGCCGTCATTGACGTGATTCTGGCCATCTGGGTACTGGTCCTGTTCCGACGAGGGTACAACCTCAAGGCTTGACCATGGGGTGACTGCCCCATAAAACCTCCCCCTTTCCGTCGGGTCAGCATTGATCCGGTGCCGGGGACCAATCCAGACTTCCAGCCAACCTGTAAGCCAACCGGAACGGGAGACCTGTTCCCGAAAATCGAGCCCATTGGAGGCCGCCATGATCGATGTCGTGATGCCGACTTATGCAAGAACCCCCGTTTCCTTCGAACGTGGTGAGGGTGCGCATCTGTACGCGACGGACGGGCGACGTTTCCTGGATTTCGGGTCCGGCATCGCGGTGAGTCTGCTGGGCCACAGCCATCCCGCGCTGGTCAGGGCCGTGCAGGACCAGGCCGCGAAGCTCTGGCATGTCTCCAACCTCTACGAGGTGCCGGAGCAGAAGGCGCTGGCGAAGAAGCTGACCGACAACTGCTTTGCCGACACGGTCTTCTTCTGCAATTCAGGTGCGGAGGCGATGGAGGGCACCATCAAGACAGCGCGGAAATACCATTCCGCGAACGGTGCGCCGGAGCGCTATCGCATCATCACGTTCGAGGGCGCGTTCCATGGCCGGACACTCGCCACGATGGCAGCGGGCGGGCAGGAGAAGATCCTGGCCGGTTTCGGCCCGAAGACGGACGGCTTCGACCAGGTGCCGTTCGGGGACCTCGCTGCCGCGAAGGCCGCCATCGGACCGGAGACTGCCGGAATCCTGGTGGAGCCGATTCAGGGTGAAGGCGGCGTCCGCGTTGCGGATCATGCTTTCCTGAAGGGACTGCGGAAACTGTGCGACGATGCCAGCATCCTGCTGCTGATGGACGAAGTCCAGTGCGGCATGGGGCGGACCGGCAAGCTGTTCGCGCACCAGTGGACCGACGTCACCCCTGACGTCATGGGCGTGGCCAAGGGCATTGGCGGCGGTTTCCCGCTGGGTGCCTTCCTGGCAACGGCGGAAGCCGCCAAGGGCATGGTCGCCGGCAGCCACGGCACCACCTATGGCGGCAACCTGATGGCCATGGCGGCGGGCAATGCCGTGGCCGATACGATACTGGCCGATGGATTCCTGGAGCACGTGCAGCAGGTCGCCAACCGCATGAAGCAGGGGCTGGCGTCCATCAGCGATCGCTTCCCCACCGTCTTCAAGGGGGTGCGTGGCACCGGCCTTATGCTGGGACTGGAATGCGTCATGGTGAATGGCGATGTGGTGGCCGCGTTGCGGGAGCAGGGGCTGCTGACCGTCCCTGCCGGTGACAATGTCGTGCGGATCCTGCCGCCGCTCGTCATCGGTGATGCCGAGATCGACGAGGGGCTGGGCATGATCGAGACCGCCGCCACCGCGCTGGCCGAAAAGGCTGCGGCAGGATGAGCGCGATCAGGCATTTCCTGAGCATCGAGGATGTTTCCGCGGCGGCGCTGCAGGGCATCATCAAGGGCGCGCGGGAACGCAAGGACGCCCGCGCGGGCTGGCCCAAGGGTCGTGCCGACGCGGATCGTCCGCTGGACGGGCATCTGCTGGCGCTGATCTTCGAGAAGCCGTCAACCCGGACGCGCGTGTCCTTCGATGCGGCCATGCGCCAGCTCGGTGGCCAGACCACGATCCTGAATGCGGGCGAGCTCCAGCTTGGACGCGGAGAGACCATCGGCGACACGGCGAAGGTGCTGTCGGCCTATACCGACGGGATCATGATGCGCACGTTCGAACAGGCGAAGCTGGACGAACTGGCCGAACAGGCTTCCGTGCCGGTGATCAGCGGCCTGACGGATTCGGGGCATCCCTGTCAGTTGATGGCCGATGTGCTGACGCTGGAGGAAAAGCGCGGCAGCATTGCCGGACAGACCATTGCCTGGTCCGGCGACGGCAACAACATGGCCAATTCCTGGATCGAGGGCGCGGCCCGCTTCGGCTACCGGCTGCGTCTCGCCTGTCCGCAGGGGCTGGAACCGGATGCCCGGGTGCTGAAACGCGCCCAGGCGGAGGGTGGCGACATCACCCTGACCGACGACCCGCGCGCTGCGGTGGAGGGGGCAGACTGTGTCGTCGCCGATACCTGGGTGTCGATGGGGGACGAGGACGCCACGGACCGCCACAACCTGCTGCGCCCCTATCAGGTCGACAGGGAACTGATGGGGCTGGCCCGCAAGGATGCGGTATTCATGCACTGCCTGCCGGCGCATCGGGGCGAGGAAGTCACGGCGGAAGTGATCGACGGCCCGCAGTCGGTGGTGTTCTCGCAGGCCGAGAACCGCGTGCACGCGCAGAAGGGTGTTCTGCTCTGGTGTCTCGGCCGCTGACGGTCCTGTCCAGGGTCACTGAGTATGAGGAACAAGCAATGGCGCAGGCCAAGGCCGCACCGACGGACGACCTGATT
Source organism: uncultured Kordiimonadales bacterium (assembly GCA_963976775.1). Taxonomy (GTDB): domain Bacteria; phylum Pseudomonadota; class Alphaproteobacteria; order Minwuiales; family Minwuiaceae; genus Minwuia. The sequence goes on along the minus strand of CAXBNO010000466.1, from coordinate 169 downwards.
CAGCCCTTTCACCTGAACGGGCGGGAGGTGCGGGGACGCATCATCCGCATGGGATCGGTGGCACATGCCGTCCTGACCCGCCACAGCCTGCCACCCGCCGCCGCTTCCCTGCTGGGGGAGGCAATGGCCCTGACCGCCATGATGGCCAGTGCCATGAAGTTCGACGGCA
>CAXBNO010000465.1:0-3182 GCA_963976775.1 uncultured Kordiimonadales bacterium | reverse complement strand
TGACCCGAGCGACCGCGGAGCGCTCCATATCTATCTGACCCACTCCGGACGCACTGCCGCCGCCGTGCGGGTAATCGCCGGACCGCTGGCCGACATGCCGACACTGGCGCGCGAACGTCTGCCGATGGACGCATTCTCGGCGCTGGTCAATCCGACTGTCTCGCTGACCGAACACCTCGTGGTCGATCCCGATGTTCCCGACAGCCGCATGACGCGTCTGCTGATGTCAGCCGCATACAAGATCGCCACAGCGAAGAAGAGCGTCTTCGATTTCACCCATGCCAGCGCCTCCGAGATCGCATTGCTGGAGCGGCTGGGCTACCGCCGCCTGGGCACCAGTTTCGAGGATGAATCGGGCGGTATGCGGACACCGATGGTGCTGCCCACCGGCGACCTGAGCCACATGGCGCAGGTCAAGTCACCCTATCAGTCCATCGCCCGGACCCTTGATCATGATGCCGATGCGGTGAGCTGGTTCCGGCGCACGTTCCCGGAGGCTGTCGACAGTGCCCATCCGGCGGCGATGGACGAGGAAGCCTTCTGGTCCATGCTGACGCGGAAGCTCAACCAGGTGCCGCACCATGGCGTGCCGCTGCTGGTCGGGCTGGAGTTTCGCGACGCCTGCAGCTTCCTGAAGCTGGCGACGGTCGTGGGCTGTGTCGAGGACCAGAAGATCGTCGCCAAGGGTGATGTCGGCAATGAGCTCTATGTGCTGCTCTCCGGCGCGGTCGAGGTTCGCGACGGCACGCGGCGCGTTGCCTCCTTCGGGCGCGGCGCGATCTTCGGCGAGATGGCCTATCTGAATGCGGCACCTCGTACTGCGGATGTCATCGCGACCGAACCGTCGGAACTGCTGATCCTGACACAGGACACAATGAAGAAGGCGATGGACAGGATGCCTGCGGTCGCGGCGCGCATCCTCCACAATCTTTCCCTGATCCTGGTCGAAAGGTTGCACGAGACCACGACCCGCTACGTGAAGAGCAGCAACCGGCAGGCCGCAGCCTGACCTGCATCAGACTTGACCCTGCACGCCACCTGAAACGCTTGGGTGCCTGACGCTTTCCTGCCTATGATTCCCGCCACGATGCGCTTGCGCCTTTGGGGAGGGACAGAATGAGCAACTGGCGAGACACCGCGCCGGACTGGTTTCGTGCGGCCGTGGAAAGCCCGTGGGAACAGCGGTTCGTCGACAGCGGCGGCGCGAAGATCCATTACAGGCTGCGCGGCGCGGCGGGGGCACCGGGCATCGTCCTCTGCCATGGCAATGCGGCGCATTCCGGCTGGTGGGACTTCATCGCACCTGCCATCGCGCAGACCCATCGCGTTGCCGCCATGGATTTCGCCGGAATGGGAGATTCGGAGGAGCGGCGCAACGCGACGCCGGAAGGCTTCGCCCAGGACATCGCCAGCGTCATTGCCGACGCCGGTTTCGATGCCCCGCCGCTGCTGATCGGCCACAGCTTCGGCGGCGGCATGTCCATGTTCCTGGCCGAGACCCGGCCGGACCTGATCCGCGCCCTGGTGATGATGGATTCGCCAGTCTATCCGCCGCCGGAGATCGCCGGGGCACGTCCGGCACCGCCAAGGATCGCCCCGCGCCGCTATCCGAAGCGGGAAATCGCGCTGGAGCGGTTTCGCCTGATCCCGGAACAGCCGGTGGTGAACGCCTGGGCGGTGAACTACATCGCCGATACCGGCATCATGGAGACCCCGCGCGGCTGGATCTGGAAGGCCCGGACCAACATCTTCGGACACCCGGCCTTCGGTGACAGCTACTGGCAGGACCAGCGCGACCGCTTTCCGCGCGTGACCGTGCCGCTGCACGTCGTCTGGGGCACGCTCAGCGCGCTCTGCACCCCCGATACCATGACCTACATGCGCTCCGTCGCCCCCACCGGCACCAGCTTCATCGAGATGCCGGACGCCTATCACCACGTCCTGCTCGACCAGCCGGAGGAAACCATTCGCATCATCCGGGAGATCGCAGCGGCATGACAGGCTTGCGCGGTGCCCTATTGACCGGGCGACCGTGCCTGCTAGCGTTTGTGTGCTCTCCATCGGGAGGGCGGTGAGTCGAAAATTTGGCTTGATCTCAGGGCAGGGTGAAATTCCCGACCGGCGGTAAGCACCGGGTTCAGCGATGGACCGGTGCAAAGCCCGCGAGCGCCCGGACAGGGACCGCAGTATTCTGTGGTCAGGGTCCGGGGTCAGCAGACCCGGTGTGATTCCGGGGCCGACGGTAACAGTCCGGATGGGAGAGATGCAGCCAGCATGTGTCGAAGGGAAAGGTGCGCCTGCGTGCCTGACCATCGACCGTGCGTCGCCGAGTGGTGTCTGTGTCCCGTTGCGGGTCCGGCATCCGCGCGACCTGTTGCCCTGAGTCCGGCCGTCACGCCTGGAGGAGGGCAACGTGCAGACACTGGGTTATCAATCATTGCTGGATCAGTTCGGGACCGCCGTCGCGCGCGTCGATGCGGCCATTGCGGCGCTGGGGCAGGGGCGTGGCATCCTGATCGTCGATGACGAGGATCGGGAGAACGAGGGCGATCTGGTCTTTGTGGCGGAAACGGTCAGCGAGCGCCAGATGGCCATGCTGATCCGTGAATGCAGTGGCATTGTCTGCCTGCCGATGCGCGGGCACCTGATCGACCATCTGGGCCTGGCCCCGATGGTGACGCGCAATACCTCCCGCATGGGGACGGCCTTCACCGTCTCGATCGAGGCGAAGGAGGGGGTGACGACCGGTGTCTCTGCCGCGGATCGTGTCACCACGGTCCGGACGGCGATCGCCTCTCAGGCGCAGGCCGCGGATCTTGCGAGCCCGGGTCATGTCTTCCCGCTGCGCGCCGCCGACGGCGGTGTCCGCGTCCGGCGCGGTCACACGGAAGCCTCCGTCGATCTGGCGGAACTTGCCGGGTTCAAGCCCGCCGCCGTGCTGTGTGAACTGGCCAATCCGGACGGCAGCATGGCGCGCCTGCCGGAGATCACGGAGTTCGCCCGCAGGCATAACATGCCGGTTGTCGCCATCGAGGACATGATCCAGTGGATGGATCAGCGGGAGGCTCAGGTGAAGGCGTGACCGTCAGGCGAGCAGTGCAGTTGTGCTGTACGGTACTTGTCGTTGGGCTCTGGTTGATCTCTTCCCCCCTTGCGGGGGAAGTGGCCGCGCAGCGGTCGAT
>CAXBNO010000464.1:0-3190 GCA_963976775.1 uncultured Kordiimonadales bacterium | reverse complement strand
TCCGCGACAGCAGGCCGGACTTGTCCTGGATCAGGCTTGTTCCTGCCCACTCCGCCACGAGATCGTATATGGCGCGTATATCGGTGACCTGCCGGTCCCGGGCGAGCATCCTGAGAAAACTCACGCCCGCTTCCCGCGCCTTGAGCGAGATGGAGACCGCCCGCCGTTCCTGCAGCACCTCATGCTCGACAAGTCTCAGCGCCATGCTACGCAGAATTCCACGGCCGGTCGCAGTTGTCTTCGGCTCGGCCTTCACCAGGGGCTCAGCCTGTGGACCAATGTAATCCTCGGACCCATCACGAACGAATTCATCGGCTGTGACAAAGGAGATGGCATCCCGACCGTATCGCGCTGCCGCCTGCTCCAGCAGACGGTTCACCACCGGATTGCCCGCATCGGTGTCCGTTTCCTCAGGCGCATCCCCGCGCCGGGCAACTTCCACGGGCCCCGTCGCCAGTGAGAGGCGGGTTCGGTTGTCCGTCGCCGGAAAGGTCTCGTCATGGCCAGGGAGTGTCCGATCGTCAGACATTCCGGACGTCATCTCGGTCTGCTGATCGTGCGGTATCGCGATCTCCGTGTCAGGCGTGGCGGTCTCAGCCCGGCGACGCTCGACGTTTCGCCACTCAGACATCATGGAACACCACCCTGAAACCGATATCCGCCCGCGCCTGTGTCTCCTCCGCCTGATGCCGGAAGGCAATTCGGCACGCAGAGATCACACTCTCGTAGCTGCCGCCGCGCACGACCCGCATCGGACAGCCTTCAATGACTGTCATCGGCTCCACGGCGCCATCGCGGAGCTGTCGGTATGGCTGTTCGGAAAAGCTGTCCCGACACCATTCCCAGACATTCCCGGACATGTCCCACAGACCGAACGGATTGCGACCAGCCGGAAAGGCACGGACGGCGGTTGTCGCACCAGACATCATGTCGAGATTGGCGTGGTCGGTTGTCGGGCTCTCGTCGCCCCAGGGATATTCGCAGACCATGCGTCCGGCACGCGCCGCCGCTTCCCACTGCACTTCGGTGGGCAGGTCGCCCCTGGCCCAGTGCGCGAAGGCCCGCGCCTCCGCCCACGCGAGCATGACAACCGGATGATCGGGACGGCCAAACACGGTGTGGTCCAGCAAGGGCTGAGGTCGGGCGCCTGTCGCCCTGACGTATGCCAGATACTCGGCGTTGGTGACGGGCGTCTCCGTGATGCGGAAAGCGCCAAGGCTGACCTTGCGCATCGGCTTCTCCGTCCGAAACGGTGCCGACGGCGGAGAGCCGACAACGTGAATGCCCGCTGCCACGGTCACGGCCAGCAGGCCATCGTCCAGCGGGGCATCGGCACTCCCGGATGAAGCGCCCGCACATGCGCGTGTCTTGGCAATGGTACGCAGCGAATCTGCAACCTGCTTGGCGGTGGCGGGGCGATGATCGGGATTGAAGCGCAGCAACTGCAGGATCAGGCGATCCAGAGCGGTGGGAATCGCCGGATAATGCGTACTCGGCGGTTGCGGCGAGGTTTCCAGCCAATCGGACAGACCCGGCCGCCGCGGTGCCTGCAGCCCCAGAGGATGGACGCCGCCGGTCAGCATCTCGTAGGCCATGACACCCAGGGCGAAGAGATCGCTGCGGACATCCGGCCGCCCCTTGATCTGCTCCGGGGCCATGTAACGCGGCGTGCCACCCTGTGTCGTCTGACCGCGGTCCGCGTCGAGCAGGGAAAGCCCGAAATCCAGAATCAACGGACGCTCGATATCCCCCTCCATCAGGAAGATGTTGGAGGGCTTCATGTCCCGGTGAACGATCCGAGTGTGGGCAACAGCCAGGGCGTCGGCAAGTTTCTCGACCAGGCCCAGTCGCTGGTTGAACGTTTCCTGCAGATTGTCGGCATTCTGTTTCAGCCAGGTGCTGAGGTCGATGCCCTGCAGCAGATCCATGATCACACCGAAACCCTCCGGCCCGTCATGGACATCATGCACCGGACAGATCGCCTGATGCCGAATGGCGCGGGAGACCAGGACCTCGCGACGCATCAGTTCCCGATTGCGCTCGGTCTGCGGCACGTCACGCCGCAGGACCTTGATGGCGAGGTGGATCCGAAGCTGGGTATCCCAGACCCTGAAGACATTGGCGGATCCACCGCGGCCGATGCGCTGCCAATCCGTATAACGCTGTCCGCCATCAGTGGAGATTGCCCCATCTGGACGCTCCGACTGGCCCAGAACCGCAGAACGCGCCGACGCCACGGCCTTGTCGGCCGCGGCGTGACGCGTATCGAACCTGGTCTCTGTCAGCACGTCGCCAGAGTCTGGCATCATCGAACCGACACCCTTTCGATCAGGAAATCGCTGACCCGGGCACTCCCGGGCCAGCAGGTGGGATCAGCAGGAGGTACAGGTCGCCTGAACCGCACCGGTTGCGGCGCAATAGCCACCGGCAGACAGATTGGTGAAGTCGGTCTCACCGGCCACATAGGGTGTGCGGTTGACGTTGTTGTCCCAACCGGTGGCTGACGTGAACACGTTGGTGTAGGCGATCTTGCCGCCCGCGACACCAGCTTCAGTCCGGCCGTTTGCGGTGATACAGAGAGCCACTTCACCTTCCAGCGGCGTGGTGGCACCGCCCACCGCCGCATTGATCGTGTAATCGTAATGACCGTCCGTATTCAGAACCAGGAACGGAATGACCGTGCTGATCTCGGTCGTGCCGGAACCGTCAGGAGTCAGCACCGTCCCGTTGATGTCGGCGACGACTTCAGCAGCGGTCTTGAGCTGCGAATCCTCATAGGCCTTGATGCCCGCTGCGATACGACCGGCCGCCTGGCTGACTTCCGCCGTTTCACTGGCACGGACATATGCAAAAACTCGCGGGATTCCGATCGCGGCGAGAATGCCGATGATGGAGACGACAACCATCAGTTCGACGAGGGTGAAACCGGCCTGCTTCTGTCGGCGAGAGGTTCCAGATTGCATGGTTTTTTCCTTCCAGTACGCGAGAGCCTGATGGTCTCCGACTGCTGGTACGGGCCATCACTTACTGCGCATCATGATCGGCACTCGTAAATGAATCGCTAATATCGCCGAAGAGGTTTCCTCATGAATTTCAAACAATTTTCGGAAAAATGCGAAGAACCAGAATTCTTCCCGGGGCTGTCCCAGATAACCCGGTTTGGGGGTTATCATGGGGTCCATGCGCAAGA
>CAXBNO010000463.1:0-3193 GCA_963976775.1 uncultured Kordiimonadales bacterium | reverse complement strand
TGGCCTATGTCTGGCTGGGCCTGACGGAGGTGGCGGCGATCCTGGCTGTGACCGTGAACAAGGTCCCGAATGTCGTCGTGACCGTCCGGGAAGGTGCGCGGGCGCTGGACCCGAAACTGGCGGAGATGGCGCGGGTGTTCCGTTTCACGCGCGGGCAGACGCTGCGGCACGTGATCCTGCCGCAGATGGCGCCGTTCCTGGCCGCGGCGGCGCGGTCGGGGATCGCACTGATCTGGAAGATCGTGCTGGTGGTCGAGCTGCTGGGCCGGGGGTCGGGCGTCGGATTCAAGCTGCACCTGCATTTCCAGTTATTCGAGATCGATGCGATCCTGGCCTATGCGCTGGCCTTCATCGCGGTGATGCAGATCGTTGAGTGGGGCATCCTGCGACCCTTGGAACAGCGCGCCAACCGGTGGCGGCACGCATGAGCACCCTCGACATCCAGATTCGCGCCAAGCGGTTCGGGGCGGCGGTGGTGCTGCGCGACCTGAACCTGCAGGTGGCGGACGGCGAAGTCGTTGCCATCACCGGTCGGTCGGGTGTCGGCAAGACCACCCTGCTCAACATCATTGCGGGGTTGGACCTTGCATTCGAGGGGAAGGTTTCGCCCGACCCTGGTGACGGGCGGGTCGGTTACGTGTTTCAGGACCCGCGACTGCTGCCCTGGCGGACCGTGAGCGAGAACCTGTGCCTGGCCTGCGGCATCACGCCTGCGGCGGCACAGCGATGGCTCGCCGATGTCGGGCTGGCGGGGGAGGGGGAGAAGGTCCCAGGTCAACTTTCGCTGGGCATGCAGCGTCGGGTGGCGGTCGCACGGGCGCTCGCGATCCGTCCGGATGTGCTGCTGCTGGATGAGCCGTTCGCCTCCCTGGACGTGGAAACCGCCACGGAGATGCGCGCCCTGCTGCAGCGTCTGCTGGCGGTGCATCCGACCACGACCCTGCTGGTGACGCATGATGCGGCGGAAGCGGCGGAACTGGCGCACAGGACCATCGTGCTCGACAGCGGCGAAGCATCACGGCCCACGGCGTGAGGCCGCGTCAGCCGGCGGGGCCGAGACAGGTGGTCAGTTCGCTCACCATGCGGTCAATAACTCCGAAATAGCCGTCGGAGGCGGACCTGGCAGTGGTTCCTACCGGGTCCACCACGCCGACATGCACATGGTCGTCACTGGCCAGCGCTTCGACGATGTCGCTGTTGAACTGCGGCTCCGCCAGCACGCAGTTAATGTGCTGATCAGCGATGCGGGACCGGATCTGGCTGATCTGACGTGCGCCGGGCGCGACTTCCGGGTTGATCGCGATGGAGCCTGCAGCGGTCAGGCCGAACCGGTTCTCGAAATACTGATAGGCGTCGTGGAACACGATGAAGGGGCGGGCGGCGACCGATGCCAACCTGTTTGCCGTCTGGGCTTCCAGGTCGTTCAGGCGTCCGATGGTCCGCGTTGCATTGGCCCGATAGGTTTCGGCACCGGTCGGGTCGGCTTCACTCAGCACGTCTGCGACATGACGAACGATGGCGATCGCGTTCTTCGGGTCGAGCCAGACATGCTGGTCCGTCGGCCTTTCATGGTCGTCATGACCGGCATGCTTGTCGTGATCATCGTGCCCGTCGTGATCGGCATGCTTCTCGTGATCATCGTGCCCGTCGTGATCGGCATGTTTCTCGTGATCAGCGTGCCCGGCATGGCCACCGTGATCATGGTCATGCGGTTCGAACGCTTCATTGTCCCGTACGGGCAGCAACAGCAGGCCAGGGGTCCCGATCAGATCGACAACCTTCGCCTTTCCCGAGATGTTGGCCAGCGGGCGGTTCAGAAAGGCCTCAAGTGATGGTCCGACGCGAAAGATCACGTCCGCGCGCGCGAGGGCCAGTGCGCCGGAGGGCCGAAGTGCGTAGCCATGCGGTGACGCCCCAGGTGGCAGGATCAGGTCCGGCTCCGCCACACCCTCCATGACCGCAGCGACCAGTCCGTGGATCGGAACGATGGAGGCGCTGACGCGGATGCGCGCCTCCGCCATCGCCGATCCGGCAGCGAGTGTCAGGGCCAGAACGGCAGGCAGCAGGGAACGCAGCATCAGTCTTCTCCACACTTCGATGTGTGGCGAAGTTTATACATCATTCGACGAACGTCAAACTGTTCGTGCGCGCGGTCAGGCGGTCGCGAAATCGTCCCTGAGCGTCCGCTTCAGCACCTTGCCGGTGGCGTTGCGCGGCAGGGTCTGAACAAACTCGACCCGGCGCGGCACCTTGAAGGTCGCCAGATGCTCCCGGCAATAGGCCGTCAGCGCATCCGGGGAGAGTTCCGCGCCCTTCTTCAGCACGATCACGGCGCAGCCGATCTCCCCCCACTTGTCGTCGGGCAGGCCGATCACGGCGGCTTCAGCGATCTGGTCCAGGCGATAGATCACGTTCTCGACCTCCGCCGGATAGACGTTCTCGCCGCCGGAGATGTACATGTCCTTGGTCCGGTCGACGATGAAATAGAACCCGTCCTCGTCGCAGCGGGATGCGTCGCCGGTATTCAGCCATCCGTCCCGGATCGCGGCCTCGGTGGCCTCCGGGCGGTTCCAGTAGCCGGGGGTGATGTTGGGGCCCTTGCACCAGAGTTCGCCGATCTCGCCCACCGGCAGATCGTTGCCGTTCTCGTCCACGATCCGCACCTGGTTGTGCAGCGCGGGCTTGCCGGCCGATCCGGGACGGGTCATGGCGTCACCCGCGTCCAGCACCAGAACGGTCGGGCTCGTCTCCGTCATGCCGAAGCCCTGGGCCAGTCCGAGACCGCGCGCTGCCCATGTCTCCAGCAGGGAAACGGGAACCGGGGCACCGCCGACGCCTGCGACCTGCACCTTCGAGAGGTCTGTGTCGGGGAATTCGTCGAGCTGGGCCATGAACTGATAGTTCGCCGGCACACCGAAGAAGTGGGTGATCCCGTACTCCGGATCGCCGAGCAGCTTCAGTCCGGTCATCGGATCGAAGGTGCGCATGATCAGCACCGTGCCGCCCGCATGCAGGACAGGATTGGTGTAGCAGTTCAGGCCGCCGGTATGGAACAGCGGCAGCACCGTCAGTTGCACCGAATCCGGTGTGATGCGGTGGGGGGAACCCAGGTTGACGGTATTCCAGAACGTCATGCCATGGGTGATCATCGCGCCCTTGGGCAGCCCCGTGGTGCCGGAGGTATACATGATGG
>CAXBNO010000462.1:0-3203 GCA_963976775.1 uncultured Kordiimonadales bacterium | reverse complement strand
AACAGCGCATTGCGCCTGTCCGCATCCAGATGTGCCGCGACTTCGTCCAGCAACAGCACCGGCACCAAGCCGCGTTCCGCCTGCTGCATCCGCGCGTCCGCGAGGATGAGCGAGATCAGGAGGGCCTTCTGCTCCCCTGTCGAGCATTGCTCCGCCGCCATCTCCCGGGCGACGTGCCGCACCCGCAGATCGGTGCGGTGCGGTCCCTCCGCCGTCCGCCCGGCATGGCGATCCAGTCCGCGACCGTCGCGCCAGCGCCGTGTCAACTCTTCCTCCACCTCGACCGCCGGTCGGGTGGCGAGTGCCGTCTCCGCCAGCCCGTCCAGCGCGATCTCTGCCGCCGGAAAGGCACCGCGTGTCTGCCGCAGCGCGCCGGAAATGCGCAGCGACCAGGCCCGGCGGGCGGCAGCGATGGCCACACCATGTTCCGCCATCTGGGCCTCCAGAGCCGTCAGCCAGGCATCGTCCGACCGCCCGTCCTTCAGCAGCCGCAGCCGGTCCCGCATGGCCTTCTCGTAGGCATTCGCTCGGGTCGCGTGACCGGGGTCGAAGCCGAAGATCAGCCGGTCGACGAACCGGCGCCGTGCCGAGGCAGCGTCGAGGAACAGCCGGTCCATTTGCGGCGTCAGCCACGACACCGGGATCAGCCCGCCCAGCGCTGCCGGACCCACCGTCTGGCCGTCGATCCGCGCCACCCTGCGTTCCACCCCGTTCTCGACACTCAGCCCCGTACCGATGGCACAGGGGCCGGAAGTGGTCTCTGCCTGTGCCGCAATGGCCCAGCGCCCGGCACCATTGCGCACCATCTCCGACAGCTTCGCCCGGCGCAGTCCGCGCCCTGGTGACAGCATCGAAACAGCCTCCAGCAGGTTGGTCTTTCCGGCCCCGTTCGGGCCGGTCAGCACCACGGGTCCTATGGCCGGTTCCAGCACGGCGGCATGATAGGATCGGAAGTCCGTCACCATCAGGCGACACACACCTGCCCCGGCGGTGACACGGTCGTCCTCTGCCGTTGCCACCACTGCCGGCGTCAGACCCGCATGGGCATCAGCACATAGAGCGCCGACGCGTCATCCGCGTCCCGGATCAGGGTCGGCGAGTTGGAATCCGCCAGTTCGAAGATGGCGGTCTCGCCATCGATCTGGCTTGCCACATCCATCAGGTACTTGGAGTTGAACCCGATCTCCATGTCCTCCGACGCGTAGTTCACGGCCAGTTCCTCTGTGGCGCTGCCCGCGTCGGGGCTGTTTGCCGAAAGGGTCATGCGCTCGCCCTGCAGACTGAGCTTCACGGCCCGCGACTTTTCCGTGGAGATGGTGGAGACGCGATCAACCGCCGACAGGAAGACCTTGGCGTCCACGTCCATCTTCCGGTCATTGCCGGACGGGATCACCCGCTCGTAATCCGGGAAGGATCCGTCGATCAGCTTCGATGTCAGAACGGTGTCGCCGACACTGAACCGGATCCGGCTCTCGCTGACGGAGACGGCCATATCGCCGCCGGCATCGCCCAGCAGCTTGTGAATCTCGGTGACGGCCTTGCGCGGGATGATGACGCCTGGCAGGGCTTCCGCGCCCTCCGGTGCTTCCATCTCGTAGCGGGCAAGGCGATGACCATCCGTCGCGACGGCGCGGATATGCTTGCCGTCATCCGTCGCGTGGAGATAGATGCCGTTCAGGTAATAGCGGGTTTCCTCGGTCGAGATCGCGAACCGGGTCCGTTCCAGCAGCGTGCGGGCCGTTGCCACCGGCAGCCGGAACCGGTGTGGCAGCTCGTCATCCTCGATGGTCGGGAAATCGTCGTTCGGCAGGCAGGCGAGAGCAAAGCGGGACCGGCCAGCCTGCAGGTTCAGCCGCCGCCGCTCCGTATCAAGGCTCAACTGGATATCGGCACCGTCAGGCAGCTTGCGCACGATGTCGTACAGCGTATGGGCGGGCGCCGTGGCCATACCTGGCGTCTCCACCATCGCGGTACAGCTTTCCACTACCGCAAGTTCCAGGTCGGTGGCGCGGAACCGCACGCCATCGGCCGTTGCCTCGATCTGGACATGGCTGAGAATGGGGATCGTGTTGCGCCGCTCCACCACGCTCTGGACGTGATTGAGGGAGACCAGCAGCGCTGTGCGTTCAATGGTAAGTTTCATCGCAGAATCGGGCCAGATGTCGTTGCCAGGAACCTTGCCTGACAGGACAGTCAGGCAAGAGACTCCCTATAGCATGGACATTTCCGGATTCGCCAGTGAAACCGGCCCGATTCGGCTGGGTGCGATGGTGGAGAGGGAGGGCACAGATCAAACACGACTCAGTTCGACAGTGCGGCCTCCAGCATCCTGACATCCTCCGCCAGGCTGACATCGGACTGGATCAGTTCCTCGATCCGGCGGACACCGTGCAGCACTGTCGTGTGGTCACGGTTGCCGAACTTGCGGCCGATCTCCGGCAGGCTGCGACTGGTCAGACGCTTGGCGAGGAACATGGCGACCTGGCGTGGCCGGGCGACAGCGCGGGCGCGGCGGGCGGAGGACATCTCCGCCATCCGGACGTTGTAATGCTCCGCCACCTTGCGCTGGATATCGTCGATGGAGACCTTGCGGGCATTGGCACGCAGCACGTCGGCCAGCACCTCCTGCACCATCTCGAGCGAGATCGCGCGGCCCATCAGGGCGTGGTAGGCGATGACGCGCTTCATGGCCCCCTCCAGCTCCCGCACGTTCGAGGTGATGCGATGGGCCAGGAACTCGACGACTTCCCGCGGGACAGTCACTTCCGGCTCCAGCGCCAGTTTCTGTTCCAGGATACCGACACGCAGTTCGAAGTCGGTCGGGTGAATGTCGGCGACCAGGCCCCAGGCCAGACGGGACCGGACCCGTTCCTCCATCCCCTCCAGATCGGAGGGGGAGCGGTCGGCGGAGACCACGATCTGGTGGTTGCGGTCGATCAGCTCGTTGAAGGTGTGGAAGAATTCCTCCTGCGTCGATTCCTTGCCGGAAATGAACTGCAGGTCATCGATCATCAGCACGTCGACGGAGCGGAACTTCTCCTTGAAGGAGACGGTATCCCGGAACCGCACGGCCTTGATGAAATGATACATGAACATCTCGGCGGTGAGGTAGAGCACCTTCCGGTCCGGACGACGCTGACGGATATGCCAGGCAATGGCATGCATCAGATGCGTCTTGCCGAGCCCGACACCGGCATAGAGGA